>NZ_JAPMOU010000022.1 GCF_028858535.1 Spartinivicinus poritis | reverse complement strand
CAGTTGCTGTCTTTTCTGCTCATCTCCAGTCAGTGGCGGCGCATTCTACGCACTTCTGAGTTTAAGTCAACAGCTAAGTGAAAATAATTCACTATAGTTTATTTTTTAGCCAAATCTAAAAGACGAACCTGCTCTACATCTACTCCTATAGGCCCGTTTGACTCAACCTCAACTTCTCCAACAATCTCGACAGCCTTATCAACAACTGGCTGCTCTTGAGGCCACTCTTCGATATCAATCTCTACTTGTACTTGTCCTGTCTGATCTTTGAACAAATAGGTTTCATGAGACAGTTGCTTTACAATATAGCCTTGCATGATTACTTTTTGATCAGATACAGGATGGCTTTTTACGCCTGCAACAGTTGAAACTACTTGTGCATATGTCTGCACAGACAAACAAACCAAGACAGCAGTAATTACCTTTACCATGATTTTCATCCCATTACTCCATAAATAATAAGTCCACAAACAATAAGTCCATAAACTAAAAGCCATATGCTTTGGACATTGATTAACGCATTTTATTAGCGTGAACTAAAAAACTATGGAATACCTTACGGACTTCTACCTGACTATTTAGGTAAAGCCCGTAATTGAAACAGGGATTAACTTTATGAAGTACTAGGGACAGGTAACTATAACTGTTGTCGTTGCTTAAGCTCTGCTTTCCTAGCAAACCACCAAGCCATAAAAGCTACCAAAGAAACAATCAAGATAATCAATGTAGCAAGAGCATTGATTTTAGGGCTCACACCTAAACGTACTGAAGAGAACACAACCATTGGCAGTGTTGTAGCACTCGGCCCAGATACAAAGCTTGCAATAACTAGGTCATCCAGCGACAAAGTGAATGCTATCAGCCAACCCGATAATAGTGCTGGAGCAATCACTGGAACAGTAATAAGAAAAAAAGTTTTAAGTGGCGATGCTCCAAGATCCATTGCGGCCTCTTCCAACGAAGTATCCATTTCTTTCAGTCGCGATGAGACCACTACAGCCACATAAGCTGTACAAAAAGTGACATGAGCAATCCAGATGGTCAACATGCCTCTCTCGGCAGGCCAACCAAATGCCTGTGACATTGCAACGAACAATAATAGCAGCGATAAGCCAGTAATCACATCTGGCATAACCAAGGGTGCTGTGATCATACTGCTAAATGCAGTTTTCCCTTTAAACCGCCGATACCGCACGATAATATAAGCGGCCATGGTACCCAGCACGACCGCCATACAGGCTGACATAAAAGCTATGCGCAAGCTCATCCATACTGCTGCTATTAACTGTCGATCACTGAATAGCTCCAAATACCACTTTGTGGAAAAGCCAGCCCATACTGTAACTAACTTAGACTCATTAAAAGAGTAAATTATTAACAGCACCATTGGCAGATAAAGAAATAACAAGCCAAAAGCCAGCACATAATTTGAAAAAGTTAAACGACTCTTTCTCACTGCTAGCTCTCCAATTCTTTTGCTTGATATTTTTGGAAAAAAGTTATCGGAATAATCAACAATGCCAGCATAACCATGGCAAGTGCCGCAGCTATAGGCCAATCACGATTATTAAAGAACTCTTGCCAAAGCACCTTACCAATCATCAACGATTCAGGCCCTCCTAATAACTCGGGGATAACAAATTCTCCTACTACAGGGATAAACACCAGCATTGAGCCTGCAATAATGCCATTTTTTGACAGCGGTAATGTTACTTTTAAAAATGTTTGCCACGGTTTCGCTCCTAAATCAGCAGACGCCTCCAGCAAAGAGTGATCTAGTTTCGTCAAAGTGGCATAGATTGGCAGCACCATAAATGGCAGATAGGTATACACAACACCAACATATACAGCAAAATTAGTATTTAGCATGGGTAAAGGATTATCAATAATCCCCAACCACATAAGCAAATTATTGATCAACCCATTATTTTTTAATATCCCTATCCAAGCATAAACTCGAATTAAAAAAGAAGTCCATGAAGGTAATAATATTGAGAGCAATAAGATAGCTTTCCATTTATCTGATGCTTGTGCCATCGCATAAGCCATTGGATATCCCAGCAACAAACAGAATATTGCTGAGAAAAACGCAATTTTTAGTGAACTTATGTAAGCAGCTAAATAAAGATCATCCTCTAACAAAAACAAATAATTACCCAAATTCAGGATAATTTTGACTGTTTCATCCACATATTGAAATACATCAGAATAAGGGGGTATTGCAGTTTCTGCTTCAGACAGACTTATTTTTAATACAATAATAAAAGGAACCAAGAAGAATACTAACAGCCAGCTATAAGGTATCCCCACAATAAAGCTGCGCCCGGAGGGTATCCACCGCAAAAGGCTATGTTTATTGATATTAAAGCTCATGATGTAAGCACCACACCACTGTCATCTTCCCAGCTGATATAAACTGGCTCATCCCAGGTCGGCCGGTCCATTTTACGCTCTACATTCGCCATGGTGGACTGAATAATTGTGTCATTAGCCAATTTGATGTAATAAACAGAGTGGCCACCTAAGTAGGCAATGTCGTGTACAACCCCTTTTGCCCAATTGTATTGACCTCTTGGCTTAGCTGTAGTGACAAGCGTCTTTTCTGGACGAATGGCAACATAGACCCACTTTTCATCTAATGCACTAATAATACCGTGACTGAAATAAATATCTCGTTCTAGCTGTGGGGAACTGATGATGACATGATCTGCTTCGTCTTTTACTAACTCACCCTCAAAGATGTTGACTGAGCCAATAAACTCCGCCGTCATACGACAGTTAGGGGTTTCATAAATATCAACCGGTGTTCCTACCTGAACGATCCAACCATCATTCATAATGCCAATCCGTTCTGCCATGGTCATCGCTTCTTCTTGATCATGAGTGACCATAATGCAGGTAACGCCGACTTCTTCAAGAATTTGCACTACCTCTAACTGCATTCTACTTCGAAGCTTTTTGTCTAAAGCGCCCATTGGTTCATCAAGTAGCAATAGTTTAGGTCTTTTGGCCAAGCTTCTGGCTAACGCGACACGCTGCTTTTGACCGCCTGATAACTGATGCGGCTTTCGCTTCGCATATTGTTCCATATGCACCAGTTTAAGCATTTCATTTACCCGAGCCAAAATCTGCTCTTTGGGCAGATTATCTTGCTTTAGCCCAAAAGCGATATTTTGCTCAACTGTCATGTGAGGGAACAGCGCATAAGACTGAAACATCATATTAATTGGTCGCTGATAAGGGGGGAAATCCGTTATATCTTCACCATCAAGATAGATTCTCCCTGCAGTTGGCTGCTCAAAACCAGCTAACATCCTCAACAAGGTTGACTTGCCTGAGCCTGAGCCACCCAGCAGCGCAAAAATTTCACCTTTTTTAATTTCAAGCGACACATCATCCACTGCTAAAGTGGTACCAAACTGTTTGGTAAGTTGTTTAATTTCTACCAACATGTGATCACGCTGAGGCGGCAGCCCTTTATCTAACAGGCCCCCCACAACCGTCTCTACCATAATTCGCTATTCTCCAGTTCGAGGTTATTTCAGGGCCTATTGAAGTTTGCTTGCAGAAATACATCAATAGACCCTAAGTAAGAATCTTTCGCGAAGGGTATACCGGCTTGACACTGGAAAGCAAAAAGTTGAGAAATAAATTTTTATTAGCAAACGTCTATTTATCTGTCTTACTTGGCTCTTATTTAATCCAAACCTTATGTATCAGCAACTGCATAGTTTTCAATCAAACTGAAAGCAGTAAGTATTTGCGCTCCCAAGAGCTAATAATACGTTTAAAGTTTTCACTTTCTGTTTCTTTTACCGCCACATAAGCATCAACAAACTTTTGACCCAGCATGTCATATAAGGGCTTGCACTGTTCAAAGCCCATCAAGGCATGCTCTAAACTTAACGGCAAACTGTAATTTTCCAACTCATGAGCATTACCGGTTGACGGTGCACTGGACTTTAAATTTTCAAGCATACCCATGTAACCACATATTAATGACCCTGCAACCGCTAAATAAGGGTTAGCATCAGCCCCTGCCAGCCGGTTTTCTACCCGGCGATTTTCAGGTAACGACTCTGGCACCCGAAATGCGACTGTTCGATTATCAACCCCCCACTCAACATTTAAAGGGGCCGACTCGCCAGGTAAAAATCGTCGATAGGAATTAACATTAGGAGCAAACAGCGGCATAGCACTTGGAATATATTTTTGTAACCCACCAATAAAACTCTCAAACAATGGCGTACTTCTGCCACTGTCATCATTGAAAATATTTTGGTCAGTTTTACAGTCATGCACACTTAGGTGAATATGCATCGCACTACCAGGTTCATCCGTAATAGGCTTAGCCATAAAAGTAGCAGTGACACTATGTTTAAGTGCTACCTCTCGTACTGTTCGCTTAAATAGAAACACCTGATCAGCTAAGGTGAGAGCATCACCATGCTGAAAATTAATTTCCATCTGGGCAGTACCCTCTTCATGGATCAAGGTATCCACATCCAGCCCTTGAGCCTCACAGTAGTCGTATACATCTTCAAACAATGGGTCAAACTCATTGACCGCATCAATACTAAACGACTGGCGTCCTGTTTCTTGTCGACCGGAACGCCCAACTGGAGGCTCTAACGGGTGATCTGGATTAATATTAGTCTTGGTTAAATAGAACTCTAGTTCTGGTGCAATAATCGGTTTCCAGCCTTTTTCCTCATATAGCTTAAGAATTTTCTTTAACAAATTACGAGGTGACAGATCAATCGGATTATCATGTTTATCATATACATCATGAATTATCTGAGCAGTGGGCTCTTGCGCCCAAGGCACTAAATAAGCTGCATTAGGATCTGGCAGTAGTTTAATATCAACTTCAGCAGGGTCAGTTAATTTATAATACAGCTCATCAGCAACATAGTCCCCCGTTACCGTTTGAATTAAAACCGCTTCGGGTAACCTGATTCCCATATCCTGACAAAACTTGTTTGCAGGCATTATTTTCCCTCTAGCAATACCCGTAAAGTCAGCAATTAGACACTCTACTTCAGTAATATTATGTTTTTTGATCCAAGCTTTAATTGACTCCATAGCTGTCTCTATCATTTTTCTATTTTTTATCAACTTACAATGAATATAGTCGTCGCTCATGATACAACAAAAAAAGCTACCAAAGTGGTAGCTTTAAGCGAAAGATAGATAGTAGCGATTAGCTGTGCTTAGCTGATTTTTAGTAACTTATCTTGCCTTTAATAACAGGCGCAGCTCTGACAGATTTTCTTTAGTTATCCACAACCAACGTTGATTATTACCACCATGATACTTCCACAGCCCTATTTTGAGCTGACGGACATAAAAGTCCAACACCTGTTCTTTGTTAGCCGCACTACGGATAATTTCTTTATCGACTTGCCAGATGTTTAATTTACTATCCTTACAAGGAGCTACAAAACTAATCGCACCATTAGCGGCTTTAGAAACCTGCAAGCAGTGATTTGGATGAGACTTAGGCATTATTCTACCAGCACTGTCTTTATTCCACAGCTGATTATCCTTACCCTGGCAATAATTAGGTTTCACAGCATATTGGGCATTTTCCAGGCGGTTTTTAGTCACAGTCACACAAGCACCTAACTTAGAGACCAAGAGCTTATAAGGTTTCTGACTGCCATCATCCTTAACAACTAAGGTAAAGCGATCTTCTGCTGTACCACCACTGGTACTAAAGACTGACAATTTTACATTGGCTTTACCCACTGCATCTTTAAGTGGTTTCATTTCCAGTAAGAACTTACTAGGTACCTGGGTTTTCTTAATAACCAAGTTGCTATCAGGTAACAATGCCTGATTATCAGAGTTTGGTACAAAAGTGAGGTCACTTGGCTCAGCACCTTTTACCATGAAGCTAGCACTGTAAGTTTGATTTTTCGGTATTTCTGCACTGCCCTTACTAAAACTCACTGATAATTTACTACTGCCATCATCCTTCACTATTAGGGTGAATTTAGCTTCAGCAACCCCACCATCAAAATCAAATACAGTAATCGTAACGACCGCCGTCCCTGTAGCAGTCGCTAAAGGTTTCATATGGAGAATATAACTGCCTTTTTGCGAGCCTTTTTTCAACTCAAGGTTAGAGTCTGGCAACAATGCTTGATTATTAGAATTGGTTACAATTGACAATTTGTCATAATCATCATCAATGATTTCCAGGGGTAAATCATAAGTCTGACCTTTTTTAATTTCAGCTTTCTTATACTTCAACTGAATTTTAGGGTCTTTACCAGGGCCAGGGCCCGGATCTCCATCAGGATACAAATAATTAACGCCAACAACATCTTTGTCACTTAGCCCGCTACGATTACCCAGTTTATCTGCTGGAACATTTGGGTCTTTAGGAGTGATTGTGGGTCGTCGGTTTTTAGAAAATGCGTAAGCAGAATAATGCATGACTGAATAATAATCATAAGGCCCTACTTTTAAATCGGTATCGGCTTTTCTAAAGTTTCCCTCCATACCTGACTGTATATTATTCCAATGAATAGTAACGTAATTATCACGGTCCGCTCGGGACTGTTCATGATAAAAACCTAAGGCATGTAAAAATTCATGGGCAATAATACCTTGATAAACACAACCAGGGTAACTGAGCGATAGCTGTTGTTGCCTGCCTGTCATACCGACATAAGACCAACAACCAGAGCCATTAATCACTTTTACATAGTTACTTTGATTCGTTCTCTTTACAAACTTAACATTAGTTTTTGAGGCAACATATTTAAGTGCAGCTTCAATTTTTGATCTACCTTGGCTGGGATAATTAGAGTCTATTTGATAATAAAGCACGCCATTAGGCCACAAGCTGCGTTTATTTTTAGTTGGCGCACTAAACTCATTGACTGCTTCGCCATCTTCCCCAACATCATCAATTTCAGTCCATGGTGATACTTCAAATGATGGCACACCATATTGCTGTACTTCTTCATGGGTGCCTAAAATAATATCTCCTTCATAAATAGCTAAACCATCTATTACCTGGTAATAAATTCGCTCACCAGTACCATTTAGATAAGTGAAATCAATAGGAGCATTAATATAACGATTAATTTCGTGCTCTGTTTGCTCCGCATAAAGTCCTGTGCTCCCCAGCACAGAAGCCGACAATAATACAGCTGCCGTGTGCTTTAAATTAAGGTAATGCATTTGCTAACTCCTTGCATATCGAACACCTAAATTTAACGATATTCAGGTGTTGGTGATTATCCAACTCATGCAAGTGTAATTATAGAAATAACAGGTTTTATTGAGGTTAAAAACAAGAGAAGTGGTTCACAGGTTTATAGGAACAATCTGTAATATATGGCTAGCTAGTTTGTTACAGTTTCTGAAAATAAAAGCGGCTACATCCTACAAAGAATATAGCCGCTTAAGATTATTAAAAAAAACTCTTATTAATTCACTTTTGGATCTAATTCGCCAGCTGAATAAAGTTGAAACATTTTTTCCAAGCTCAGCGGCTTAATTTTGCTGGCTTGGCCTGCAGTGCCAAATGCTTCATAGCGTGCTACACAAATATCTTTCATTGCTTTGGTGGCTACAGTCAGATATTTACGTGGGTCAAACTCAGATTTATGAGTAGCTAAAAAACGACGAATAGCACCTGTAGAAGCTAATCGTAAGTCAGTATCAATATTCACTTTACGCACACCATACTTGATGCCTTCCTGAATTTCTTTTACTGGCACGCCATAAGTCTCTGGAATTTCCCCTCCAAACTCATTAATCACTGCTAGCCAATCCTGTGGTACGGAAGAAGAACCATGCATCACCAGGTGAGTATCAGGAATACGCTCATGAATCGCTTTTATACGCTCAATCGCTAAAATGTCACCAGTTGGTTCACGGGTAAATTTATAAGCACCATGACTGGTACCAATCGCAATAGCCAGTGCGTCTACTTTCGTTGCTTTAACAAAGTCAGCCGCTTCTTCTGGGTCTGTCAGCATTTGGTCATGACTTAGCGTACCTTCTGCACCAATACCATCTTCTTCTCCAGCCTGGCCTGTTTCTAATGAACCCAAGCACCCCAATTCACCTTCGACAGAAACACCACAGGCATGAGCCATTTCAACAGTACGACGAGTAACGTCAACATTGTATTCATAAGAAGTTGGTGTTTTACCATCTTCACCTAACGAGCCATCCATCATTACTGAAGAAAAACCTAGTTGAATGGAACGCTGGCACACGGCAGGAGAAGTACCATGGTCCTGGTGCATCACTACTGGAATATGAGGAAATTCTTCAATTGCAGCCAAAATCAAATGCCGCAAGAAAGGCGCCCCCGCATACTTTCTTGCCCCTGCAGATGCTTGAACAATTACCGGGCTATTGGTTTGATCAGCCGCTTCCATGATCGCGCGCATTTGCTCCAGGTTGTTGACATTAAATGCTGGAACACCATAACCATGCTCGGCTGCATGGTCCAGCATCTGTCGCATACTAATCAGTGCCATCTTCAGTCCTCAAAGTAATGGCGGCAACTTCAAAACTGCCGCGATTCATATATAAAAGTGCAAGCTGCGTGGATTTGTACACCCTACAAGTGGGGTATACTTTTATTACGTTATTATTATGAACGTCGCTCTTTGGCGCGCTCTTCTAATATTGCTACTGCTGGCAAGGTTTTCCCTTCTACATACTCCAAGAAAGCACCACCCCCAGTAGAAATATAGGACACCTGTTGTTTGATACCGTATTTATCTACTGCAGCCAAGGTATCCCCCCCGCCAGCAATAGAGAAAGCTGCACTATCTGCAATCGCCAAGGATAATGCTTTAGTGCCTTCACCAAACTGATCAAATTCAAACACCCCAACCGGACCATTCCAGATAATGGTATTCGCATCTGCCAAAATGGTGTTGAACTGTTGAGAGGTTTGTGGCCCAACATCAAAAATCATGTCATCTTCAGCTACATCAGATACACCTTTCAGCTCTGCTGCTGCAGACTCAGAAAATTCTTTGCCTGTTACTACATCAACAGGTAAGGGGATATCCGTTTGTTCCATTAGTTTTTTGGCTTCTGGAATCAGATCAGCTTCATACAAAGATTTGCCTACTGGATGGCCAGCGGCAGCAAGAAATGTATTGGCAATGCCACCACCCACAATAATTTTATCAGCAACCTTGGCAAGAGACTCTAATACAGTGAGTTTAGTGGAAACTTTTGAGCCACCAACAATAGCTACCAAAGGTTTCTCTGGATTATCTAGCGCTTTGCCCAATGCATCCAATTCATTAACCAATAACGGGCCAGCACAAGCAACAGGCGCATATTTAGCTACCCCATGGGTTGAAGCTTGGGCTCGATGAGCAGTGCCAAATGCATCCATCACATAAACATCACATAGACTGGCCATTTGCTTGGCTAACTGGTCATCATTTTTCTTTTCGCCTTGGTTAAAGCGAACATTTTCCAGCAGTACTACTTCACCAGCTTCTAACTCAACACCATTTAACCAGTCTCGCTCTAGTCTTACTGGCTTGTCTAGCAACTTAGCTAAGTAATCGGCGACAGGTGCTAGCGAATACTCTTCAGCAAATTCACCTTCTGTTGGTCTCCCCAAGTGGGACATCACCAACACTTTGGCACCAGCCTCCACTGCCTGTTGAATAGTGGGCAAGGCAGCACAAATTCGTGCATCGCTGGTTACTTTTCCCTCTTTTACTGGCACATTTAAGTCTTCACGGATTAGCACCCGCTTGCCAGCAAGATCAAGATCCTTCATTTGGATCACAGCCATTGAAATCCCCCTTAAAATACAACAGCAGTTATATATTTAACCAATGATAACTGACATCTAACATTCTATTAGCAAACGCCCACTCATTATCAAACCAGGCAATCACTTTTACCATATTAGTGCCACTAACCTTAGTTTGAGTTAAGTCGACAATTGCCGAGCGATCATCATGATTAAAATCACACGACGCCAGTGGTTCATCTGTTACTCCCATTAACCCTTGTAATCGACCATGGCAGGCATCTCGAATGACTTCATTAACATCAGCCACATTAGTTGCTCTGCTTACCTGTACAGTTAAGTCCATGGCTGAAACATTAATGGTTGGTACGCGCATGGCTAATGCCTGAAATTTTCCGGCAAGACTCGGCAGCAACCGGTCAATCCCTTTTGCTAGACCAGTATCTACTGGAATAATTGACTGCAAAGCACTGCGCGTTAGCCGTAAATTACTGTGATGATAGGCATCAATGACTGGCTGATCATTCATAGCTGAGTGAATGGTCGTTATAGTACCGTGCTCAATACCAAATGTGTCGTCTAACGTTTTAATGACCGGCACAATACAATTAGTTGTACATGACGCACTGGAAACAATTTGATGACTGGCCTGAAGCGTTTCTTCATTCACACCATATACAATAGTCGCATCTACCGACTCAGGCTCAGCAGGCTGAGAAAATAGCAATCGAGGTGTTCCGCTTGCTAAGTGTTGCTCTGCAGTTTGTCGGTCAGTAAAAGAGCCTGTGCATTCCAGCACTAAGTCGATGCCTAGCTCTTTCCAAGGCAACTTCGTTGGATCTGGCTGATTAATCACTTGAATAGGGTCAATATTAATTACCAAGTGATCACGTTGTCGTTTTACTGAAGCAGGAAAGCGACCATGGGTAGTATCATAACGGGTGAGATAGGTAATAGTATCTAAATCTGATAACTCATTAATTGCCACCACCTGCATGTGTTGACGGTGACTGGTTTCGTACAATGCTCTTAATACGCTTTGGCCAATCCGACCATAGCCATTGATAGCTAAACGAAATGCCATGTTAGCTAATTTCCGATGTTTACAAATGACCGAATAACAGCAGCAAAAATAGAAAAGGCGGTAAATACCGCCTTTTTGTTTTACTCTATGTTGAGCAAATCTTCCGCTACTGTGACAACATTTTCAACTGTAAAGCCGAATTCTTTGAATAAGTCACCAGCAGGCGCAGACTCACCAAATGTCTGCATACCCACTACACGACCATCCAAACCTACATACTTGTACCAGTAGTCAGCATGAGCCGCTTCAATAGCTACTCTGGCTGATACCTCTAAAGGTAACACTTGTAGCTTATACTCTACATCTTGCGCTTCGAATACATCAGTTGATGGCATAGAAACCACTCTTACCTTTGTACCTTTGTTTGCTAGCTGCTCTGCTGCTTCCATAGCCAAGCCAACTTCTGAACCAGTGGCAATTAAAATTAGCTCTGGCAAGCCATCACAATCACGAAGGATATAACCACCTTTCGCAACATTTGCTAGCTGCTCATCACTACGCGCCTGATGTGGCAAGCCTTGGCGAGAGAATACCAGAGAAGTTGGACCATCTTTACGCTCAATCGCTGCTTTCCACGCTACTGCAGACTCAACCGTATCACAAGGGCGCCATAGCGACATATTAGGGGTAGTTCTTAAGCTGGCCATTTGCTCAACCGGTTGGTGAGTGGGGCCATCTTCGCCTAAACCAATAGAGTCGTGGGTATAAACAAAGATGCTGCGCTGCTTCATTAATGCAGCCATCCGCACGGCATTACGGGCATACTCCATAAAGATTAAGAAAGTCGCACCGTAAGGAACAAAGCCACCATGTAAGGCAATACCGTTCATAATGGCAGACATACCAAATTCACGGACACCATAAAAGATGTAGTTACCGCTGGCATCTTCTTTCGCTACACCTTTGCTGTCCTTCCATAAAGTCAGGTTAGAGCCAGCCAAGTCAGCAGAACCACCTAATAACTCAGGCAATAATGGACCATAGGCATTCAAAGTGTTTTGAGAAGCTTTCCGGCTAGCCAGAGTTTCCCCTTTGCTTTGACATTCTTTAATGTAAGCTTCTGCTTGTTCAGCAAAGTCAGATGGTAATTCACCTGCTAAACGACGTTCTAGTTCTGCAGCTAACTCCGGGTGTGCTTCTTTATATGCAGCAAACGCTGTATTCCATTCTTGCTCTATGGTCTGGCCTTTTGCTTTACCATCCCAGTCTTGATAAATATTTTCTGGGATTTCAAATGGGCCATGAGTCCAGCCTAGTTTTTCACGGGTTAAGGCAATTTCATCATCACCTAATGGGGCACCGTGACAAGACTCTTTACCTTCTTTATTTGGTGAACCAAAGCCAATAATAGTTTTGCAGCAAATTAAAGTCGGCTGATTTGGGTTGGCTCTTGCAGCTTCAACTGCTTGTTTGATTGCTTCTGCATCATGGCCATCTACACCAGGAATCACCTGCCAGCCATAAGACTCGAAACGCTTTGGCGTGTCATCGGTAAACCAGCCTTCGACTTCACCATCGATAGAAATACCATTGTCGTCATAAAAAACGATTAGCTTGCCTAGCCCCAAAGTACCGGCTAAAGAGCATACTTCGTGGGAGATACCTTCCATCAAGCAGCCATCGCCAGTGAAAGCATAAGTGTAGTGATCAACGACTTCATGCTCATCGCGATTAAATTGAGCGGCCAGTGTTTTTTCGGCAATTGCCATCCCCACGGCATTCGCTATTCCTTGCCCTAGAGGCCCGGTAGTGGTTTCTATCCCTGGTGCATAGCCAAATTCTGGGTGGCCGGCTGTTTTTGAGTGTAATTGACGGAAGTTTTTCAGATCGTCGATTGATAGATCATAACCAGTAAGGTGCAACAAAGAATAAAGCAGCATAGAGCCATGGCCATTAGACAGCACAAAGCGGTCACGGTTAACCCAGTTAGGGTTAGCAGGGTTATGTTGCAAGTATTCGCACCAGAGTACTTCAGCAATATCAGCCATTCCCATTGGCGCACCAGGGTGGCCACTTTTGGCTTTTTGTACTGCATCCATACTTAATGCACGAATGGCATTGACGCGCTCTTGACGGGTCGACGACATGAAATAGTCTCCTACAACCTAATTGGAGGGTGTTGCAAAGCACTTAATTTATGGCCATTTGACTCATGAACTTTTGCAACCCCTACTTAGCAAGTTAACTTTGGAACAGCTTTGAAAAAACGGCCAATATTGTCTCTTTTTCTGGCTTTATCAGCAAATGTATTAACCGCAAAATGGCAACGGATTGACTCACTCACAGCAAACTGACGTAGCGGTCAGCTTTCAGCCTGCCCAACCCATCAAGAAAAAGGTGTTCCCTAGTTTTGGTTCACTATAGTTACTTTCCAAAAAGAATTGTCTCTTGACTAAATAGTTACTTCCTCAACTGCAGAAAGTTTTCCAACTATGCTTAAAGAAACTTAGGTATGACGAGCAAAACCTGTGACATCATTGAGAAAGAGGCTTAGTGTATTATTGAGCGGAATACTGGTGCTCACCCCCTCTATCGTTTTAGCCTGTCCTCTCCAACAGTTAACTTACATTACTGAAGACTACCCACCTCATAATTTTATGAAAAATGGTACATTACAGGGAGTATCAGTTGACCTATTGGTTATTGCAACAAAATCTATTAATTGCCCTATTACAGCAGCTGATATCAAGCTTATGCCATGGACCCGAGGATACAACATGGCGCTTAACCGCCCTAATATCGTACTATTTGGGATGACCAAGATTAAGGAGCGGGAAAAGCTATTTAAATGGGTCTGTTCTTATATGAATACTCAAGTTGTGTTAACCGCTAGAAAAGATGCAGGAATTAATATTCGCAATAAAAATGACCTAAATCGTCTGACCATTGGGGTAGTAAAAGATGATATTGCAGAAAAACTATTTCGAGGGTTAGATTTAAATCCAGATAATTTTAAATATGGCAATAATCATCCAGAAACATTGGCAAAAATGTTAGTTTCTCATCGATTTGATGCCTGGGGATATGATATCAACGTAGCCAGCTGGATCCTGACAAGGCTAGGCTATAACCTAAATGACTTTGAAACAATCTATTCATTCAAGCCTGTTCCTACTTGTTATGCCTTTAGTAAAAGCACAGCTGATACTACTGTTCAACTACTACAAAAAGCGTTTAATACCGTTTACCAACAAAAAGGGAAGTCAAACAACACATTGCTTAAAGAAATTTACGCCAAATATGGATTAATTAATTGAATTATTTCTTTTTCTGCCTCTCAAACTAATTGATCAGCTAACTATTAAAAAATAATCGAACTCAAAGGGAGTACGCTTTTATGAGTAGTCACAAGCCTTCAATCACGGGCTCTCCTTGTGTACGCAACTGCTGCTTGGATAATAATGATGTATGTATTGGTTGTTTTCGCTCGTTAGCAGAAATTATGGAGTGGCATACTGCGACAGAAATGAGGCGCAAACAAATCTTAGAAAATTCGGTCAGAAGAAAAAAAGAAGCTCATCAATAAAATTCTTTACCTTCCTTTAACTACTGTTACGTCTGAAATACTATTATTTTCCTCAACAGTTTCATAAGAAAGTATTCTATCTATTTCACTAGCAATTTTAGCTTTAGTAATTGGTTTGGTAATAACACCATTCATGCCAGCCTCGAGACATAAATCTTTATCCTCAGGCATTACATTAGCTGTTAATGCAATGATAGGTATTTTACCTTTCTTTCCGGCAAGTTTTCTAATTTGTTTCGTTGCTTCGATGCCATCCAGCACTGGCATATGCATATCCATAAACACAATATCAAACTGCTGGTTTAGTATTTGAGTAATTGCCGCTTTGCCATTTTCTGTAATCACTACACTAAACCCTAATTTATTTAACACCGCCCTAGCAATCATTTGATTACTAGGAGTATCATCTACCACTAATACATGTTTGTTATAGTCTCTTGCCTGTTTCTTATCAGCCATATCAGATGTGACTGTACTTTCAGATACTACCGCTGGTTCTAATGGAAGTTTTAAAGTAAAAGTTGAGCCTTCACCAGGTTTACTGCTCACTAGTAACTCACCATTCAGCAACTGCGTTAACTGATGACTAATAGCCAAACCCAATCCTGAGCCGCCATAATTGCGAGTACTGGTATGTTCGACCTGATAAAAGCCTTTAAAAATGTTATTAATATGCTTTTCATTAATACCTATTCCGGTATCACGCACATTAATAAAAATACAGTTTTTATAGTTTATAACTACCGAGTCAACATCAACGACAATACAACCTCTATAAGTAAACTTCACCGCATTGCCCACCAAGTGCAACAAAATTTGTCTTAAACGCCCCTCATCACCAATATAATAATCAGCTACTCTTTCATTACACTTCAAAAAAAACTTAACATTCTTCTGCTCTGCCGATTGTGAAAATAATAGTTTCATTTCCTCTAGCAGTTTTTTCAGTGGAAATTTTTTATTTTCTATTGTTACTTTTCCTGCTTCTAAACTCGAGTAGACCAAAATATCATCTATCACTGATAATAGTGACTTACTAGACTGGTAGATTAATTTAATATAACTAGATCGTTCATTATTGGTATTAGGTGTTTCTAAAAGCAATTCAGCCGTCGCCAAGACCCCATTAAGAGGAGTTCTTATCTCATGACTCATGTTCGCCAAGAATGAGCTTTTCTCTTCACCTACAGCCTTTGCATATTCAAGGCTTTCTGCTAAGTAGTTTACTTCTTTTGCTAACTCGCCTATTTCATCATTTGACTCTACTTCACAACGCCTAGACAGTTTACCACTTGTCATCTCTTTAATACTGGCGATAGCTACTGATAACCGTTTAGCAGTCTTTCTTACGTAAAATACGCTCAGTAAAAAAACAAGAGTACAGGACACAAAGGTAATACATAAAAAAACAATCAAACTACTCTTTGCATGAGACTCAACCAAACCTGCTCTTTCAGCTAAGTTTTGATCTAGGGATGACATCAAACCACTAAATTTTTTAATTATTTCACTATACTTTAACGTCAGCTGAGCCATTGCTGTGTAGGCATTATCTACATTTGTAAAAGCCTGACGAAATAAAGAAGACGTCATCGCATTGTAACTCGTCATATTTGAAATTAAACTATTAAGCTTATCCGCTGGAAAAGCCTTGTCTGTATTACTTATTTCCTCTGCCAACACCGATACACAATTGAGTGCATTTTCAGCGCTTTTTAGTCGATCCTGAACATTTCTGTAATAACTCTGCTTATCAATACCCAATTGAAATTCACGCAAGCTGTCGTAAATTAATGCATGGTTAGTTGCAAACTCAGAGTACGCATGAATGAGCTGAGCATAATGGTCAAGCTTCTGTTCCTGAAATTCCTTAACAAAGAAGGACTGCTCAATATAGATATACACAAAATTGGATGAAACCAACAACATTACCAATAGAAAACAAATCGGGAACATTAACATCTTTGTACGAATTGACCCGAACCGTTTCATCTAGCAATCCCGAGCGACTATTAATAAAACTAAGTAAGATGCTCTTAAAAAAAGAATTGCGGTAAAAAAAATAAAACTATCATAAAAGAGTAATATCCTTTGCATTAATATGCTACACGCTCCCTGTTTGTAGGCTTTTGTATTTAAATTATAGTCAAGCTTTTTCTTTCTATTTACTTACTAGGGCCTGTTAACACTATTTGAATCACTACTGCCGGAGGCTATTTTTCTGTCCAGCAAGGCACAAGGCATGCTGTGTAGTCATTCTACATAAATGACTCGTAACAGGGCTGGGCGGAAAAACAATCTCGGCCCGAACGGTTATGGCTGTATCACTAATACCAGAGCCGCGACAGTTAGGCTGCAGAACCCCTTATCTCTATCCCAGTAGAATCTATATCAAAAAATTTTGATATAGATGTTGTGACTAGTTTAAGCAACTGCTACACTGGCTGCCATGACTACCCACTCGTTATCTCAAGACAGCATAGCTCCCCCAACGAGCCAAGCTCCAGTCAGCTCTGAAACTCTGGCCAGTTTTTGTAAGGCCAGCGCTGATCCTCTACGGCTTGATATCTTACGGGTGCTTAAAGCAGATTCATTTGGTGTGTTGGAGCTGTGCGCAATTCTCGATATTAAGCAGTCAGCCCTTAGCCATCACTTAAAACTAATGGCAAAGGCCGGTTTAGTGACAACCCGTCGAGAAGGGAACACGATTTTTTATCGACGAGAGTGGCCTAAACCAGACCAGGCTACTGCTCAATTGCTAACGACTCTTTATAAGACTGTTGACCTGCTCCCTATAAGCACAGCAACTCACGATAGGCTCCAGCAAGTTAAGCAACAACGAGCAGAAACAGCTAGAGCCTTCTTTGCAAAATTTGCTGATAAATTCCGGCAGCAGCAGGAATTAATTGCAGAATACGACATTTATGCTGCCAGTATTAAAGAAGTCCTGACTACTCTGGCAATTCCTGAAAATAGTACAGCTGTTGAAATTGGACCAGGTGAAGGCCAATTTTTAAAAGTATTATCCCCTTTATATGAGCAGGTAATTGCTGTTGACATTTCTCAGGAAATGCTAGAGAAAGCTAAGTTGTTTGCCGCAGACCAGCAGCTAAATAATATTCAGTTTATTCATCAAGAAGCTGTCGACGCTTTAGCAACGCCTCTAACAGCTAACTGTATAGTGATGAATATGGTACTACACCATGTACCCTCTCCCGCTGAGTTATTTATTAAAGCAAGTGAAGTATTAATACCTGGTGGCTCATTATTAATTAGTGACTTATGTGCCCATGATCAAAGCTGGGTACAACAAGCCTGCGGTGACATGTGGTTGGGCTTTGCTGAAGATGAAGTAAATGGCTGGGTCCAGCAGACTGACCTTGAGCCACAAGAAAGTCTGTACCTGGGATTGCGCAATGGATTTCAACTCCAGGTGCGGCATTTTATTAAGCCAGCATCAAATATAACGAACTAACCCATTAATTTAGGAAAGAACCAATGAGCGAATATTCTGTATTTACTTCTGAGTCTGTCTCAGAAGGACACCCCGATAAAGTGGCAGACCAAATTTCAGATGCAATATTAGACGCCATTATTGCAGACGATAAAGACGCCCGGGTTGCAGTAGAAACGCTAGTTAAAACTGGAATGGTTTTAGTTGCTGGCGAAGTACGTACAGAAACATACGTCGATATTGAAGACCTGGTGCGCGAAGTTGTACTGGATATTGGATATAACCACTCTGAAATGGGCTTTGATGGCGCTTCTTGCGCAGTCATGAATGCTATTGGCAAGCAGTCACCTGATATTGCCATAGGTGTGGATGAAGCCGAACATAAAGAGATGGGTGCCGGCGACCAAGGCTTAATGTTTGGTTATGCCACTAATGAAACGGATGTACTAATGCCTGCTCCTATTACCTACGCCCACCTCCTGGTTAAACGTCAGGCTGAAGTAAGAAAAAATGGCATTCTTCCTTGGCTAAGACCAGATGCTAAAAGCCAAGTAACTTTTTTATATGACCAACAAGGCAAACCCTGCGGTATTGATGCTGTTGTGTTATCTACTCAACACGAAGATGGGATTAAACAGTCAGAAATACGCGAGGCCGTATTAGAAACGATTATTCAACCAGTGTTACCTGAAGAATGGTTAACTCCACAAACCAAATATTTTATTAATCCTACTGGTAAATTTGTTATTGGTGGCCCGGTAGGTGACTGCGGATTAACTGGCCGGAAAATTATTGTGGACACCTACGGTGGTATGGCTCGTCATGGTGGTGGTGCATTTTCTGGCAAAGACCCATCAAAAGTCGACCGCAGTGCTGCCTATGCAGGCCGCTATGTAGCCAAAAACATTGTTGCAGCTGAACTTGCTGATCGATGTGAAATTCAAGTTTCTTATGCCATTGGTATAGCAGAACCAACTTCCATTAGTGTGAATACTTTTGGCACCGGTAAAATTAGCGATGACCAAATCATCGAACTGATTCGAGAGCACTTCGATCTGCGCCCTAAAGGCTTAATTGATATGCTTGACTTAAAGCGCCCCATTTATAGATCTACAGCAGCTTATGGTCACTTCGGTCGTAAAGAAGCCAAGTTTACTTGGGAAAAAACTGATAAAGCCGATATTTTGAAGCAAGCAGCTAAAATCTAACCCAATTTTAACTAACTCTTTACAGGTATGAGCTCATGGCTAACGACTATAAAGTAGCAGATATCTCTCTCGCTGACTGGGGACGCAAAGAAATTAAAATTGCCGAATCTGAAATGCCAGCACTCATGGCTATTCGTCGCAAATACAGCGACAGCAAGCCACTGGCTGGCGCCAAGATTCTTGGCTGCATTCATATGACCATCCAAACTGCAGTATTAATTGAAACTCTGGTTGAACTGGGGGCAGAAGTGCGCTGGTCATCTTGTAATATTTTCTCCACTCAAGATCACGCAGCTGCGGCTATTGCTGCCAGTGGCACACCTGTTTTTGCCTGGAAAGGCGAAACTGAAGAAGAATACGTTTGGTGTATTGAACAAACTATTCTTAAAGATGGCAAACCATGGGATGCCAATATGGTGCTGGACGATGGTGGTGACTTAACAGAAATCCTGCATAATAAATATCCTGATATGCTGGACCATATCCACGGTATTTCTGAAGAAACCACCACAGGTGTACATCGTCTGTTAGACATGTTGGAAAAAGGTACTTTAAAAGTGCCTGCAATTAATGTTAATGACTCAGTTACCAAGTCTAAAAATGACAACAAATACGGCTGTCGTCATAGTTTAAATGATGCCATTAAACGGGCAACAGACCACCTGCTATCAGGTAAGAAAGCCTTAGTTATTGGTTATGGGGATGTAGGTAAAGGCTCTGCTGCTTCACTACGTCAAGAAGGCATGATTGTTAAGGTAACAGAGATCGACCCTATTTGCGCCATGCAAGCTTGTATGGATGGCTTTGAAGTGGTTTCACCTTATATTAATGGCGTTAATACAGGCAATCCAGAAGGTATTAACCGTGAATTATTAGGTACAACCGATTTATTAGTAACCACTACAGGCAATGTGCATGTATGTGATCAAAATATGTTACAAGCACTAAAATGTGGTGCAGTTGTTTGTAACATTGGTCATTTTGATACCGAAATCGATACGGCTTTTATGCGCAAAAACTGGGAGTGGGAAGAAATCAAACCCCAGGTACATAAAATCCATCGCAACCCAGCAACTGAAGATCATATTTTACTACTATCGGAAGGTCGCCTAGTTAACTTAGGGAACGCAACAGGCCACCCATCCCGAATTATGGACGGCTCGTTTGCCAACCAAGTATTAGCGCAAATTCACTTATACCAAGATAAATTTGGTGAATTATCTGCTGACGAAAAACCACAGAACCTATATGTAAAAATTCTACCAAAAAAACTGGACGAAGAAGTTGCCCGTTATATGGTAGAAGGCTTTGGTGGGGTTATTACCCAAATGACCGAAGAGCAGGCTAAATATGTAAATACCCCTGTTGAAGGGCCATTTAAACCAGATAATTATAAATACTAAATTATTCTTCTTTACACCCTCCCCCTTTACTAAAGGGGGATTGAGGGGGATTTTTACATACAAATAAGACAGATATCATTCAAAAAATCTGGCTCCTTTAAATCCTCCTAGAACCCCTTTATCAAAGGGGGAAGCAACTTACTCAACACGCTCTGTGAGGTAGAAGGGACTGAGTCCTTTTGCAACAGTGTGAATTAAAATCAGCTTCGGGAAAGCAACAGCATTGCTTCTAACAACATTATGAATACACAATCATCACTTCCAATCAGTTTTGAGTTTTTCCCAGCAAAAACCGAAGCTGGTGCAGAAAAACTATTAAATACCGCTAAAAAACTCGCGACTACCAACCCAGAGTTTTTTTCCGTAACTTATGGCGCAGCAGGTTCAACTCGTGATCGTACTGCTGGCACAGTATTTGACATTAAAAACTTAACCAACATTCCAACAGCACCTCACTTATCCTGCATAGGTGCAAATAAAAACGAAATAGCTGAATTATTAGCACTTTATCAAAAGCACGATATTAATCGCATTGTTGCTTTAAGAGGAGATTTACCTTCAGGAATGGGTTTAGCATCGGGTGAACTTCGTTATGCCAATGAGCTGGTTGAATTTATTCGTGAACAAAGTGGTGATCAATTTTATTTAGAGGTTGCTGCCTACCCAGAAATTCATCCACAAGCCCCCAATGCAGAAAAAGATTTAGAAAACTTTAAACGCAAGGTTGATGCAGGTGCCAACTCTGCTATCACTCAATATTTCTTTAATGCTGATAGCTATTTTTATTTTATCGAGCGTTGTCAAAAACTAAACATAGAAATACCAATCATCCCTGGGATTATGCCAATTACCAACTACACCAAACTGGCCCGTTTTAGCGACGCCTGCGGTGCAGAAATCCCACGCTGGATTCGCAAACAACTAGAAGCTTATGGCGATGATGCAGCTAGTATCAAACAATTTGGCGAACATGTAATTACCCAACTATGTGAAAAGCTAATCAACCAAGGTGTACCAGGCGTACACTTTTATACCTTAAATCAGGCTGAACCCAGTCTGGCTATTGTGGATAATTTGAGGTTGGGGAAATAAAGAGGCTGCCACTACAAGCCTCTTTTCACCTTTGTCATAATCCAGTAACGATCAAACACTACTCGTTTGTGGTAGCTGACCTTTCTTTAGCTCGCTATAAGAGTGATTCTTACCCAATATACATAGGGTAGAAGGCTTTTTATACATCGAAACTGCCGTGGGATACAATTTTCTGGTCATTCTGTAGTCGCTATAAGTTCTAACGAGGTTATCTATAAGGGATTTATAAGCCAGGTACACGTGGTTGCAGAAGGGGCACAAAGCTCACTAACCACTTGTTTCAATACCTTAGTAACCTTAGGGAGCAAGTGTTCATGACGCTTATGTAGATAGTGGTACAGTTTCTCTCGACTAAGAGGAGGCTCCAGCATATTAATATGTTTGATATTGAGCTCTTTGATAAACTTTATCCCTTTCTCTCTAGTGCAAAATGCTACATCGATTCGTCCAGCTTTTAACAATAAAAATAAGTTCTTATAAGTCGTCACTACCTCTCGATTCATCCCTGCCGTGCCTATTTCTGCATTCTTTACCCCCTTGACTATCCCAATTCGATATGGCCTTAAACTTTCATAGCCGTCAACAACAAAGGTTAGACTGTTCTTCGCAAAAACGACGTCTTCATTGTAAAGAATCACAGCAGGTACCATCCGTAAATTGGGGTATTGCTTATGAATATTAGCAACTCGAAATAACTCTCCGTCATAAACACCAGAATTTGACATATCAAGCGCCTGTTCTGCTTGTAATGGTATGACTTTAATTTGGATTCCTAATCGCCGATAAGCCTCACGAATGATGATTTCACTTTTGCTAGCCAGTACCTGTGCTCCTTCAACTGTAGAAAAAGTTAAGATGTTTTTAGCATAAGTTTTTAAGACTCCACCAATCGAAAGCACACAAAGCATAGCTATGAAAAACTTGGTCTTCATTCCACCAATCTCGACTTCAACTTGTTCAGCAACAACTATGTAATGAACTGTAATTAATATAGTTAAAATATTGATCCACTCGTGAACATCTGCAAGTGTTTAAAAAAGTTTATCTTCACGTGCTTACCGAGTTAATACACTTCTTTCCCAAATCAACACTAAAGCCGAGGTAGATTTATCAGTGAGTATAAAACAGATGGGATGCCTCAGTATGCCTGACTCAACAATACCGTACCAGTACAAATTTGTTGCATCTCACAAATACTGAGGGCATCTAAAAATACTAAATATTTATCAAAAAACTATTTTTATAATATATTTATTCTATAGAAATCGTTAGAACTTCCTCCTAAACAGCTATAGCCTGCATCAAGTCTTTCATTAAGACTCTCTAAAGAGATATAACCATTATCATTTTTAAGAATGAGAAAGCGGGGACTATTCTGAATCGCCGAATTTTTACACATCAATACAAACGGTGAACTACTAGATTTTAGGCTAGGTAAATAGCCTGCATGAATCGATAACGATGGCAAGGGCTTTGCCTCAGTAGCATTTGGCCAAGGATCTCCACAAATCCATGGTGCTTGTACCTCATCACAATTCTTAGGTATGCTATTTATAATAAGTGGTTGACTCTTATAAGTAAACACAAATGAAGGAACATCAGCTACATAATCATGTGTAGCCACTTCGCAAGCAATGTCAGTTATACCATTGTTATATGTTTTTTTAGCAAAGAAGTGCTCTACTGCTAAAATATACTTGCTTTCAGAGTTTTGTATCAGAGGTGCATTGTGTGAGCTGCCATCAGTGCATAATATATCAAAACGCGGCCTATATTGATTAAAATTTATTTCATTCGAAAAATCGCTTGAGATATCAAAAAATAAAGCATCAGCTGTGTAATTAACTTTAAGCAACGGTTTATCATTCAAACAGCCACTCCATTTAGCTTGTTTCTCCTGTATTAAAAAATTTTTCGTCACTTTCTCATATGTATCACAAGTATCTGTTCTTTTTTGCCCTTCAGCAAAAGATCCAGTTGCAAAAAATCCAAACACTAATGCAGGTAAACTAATAGTTTTAAGTTTATTCATATGGATACCATTAAACAATCAAATTTATTTGATAAATAGTAATGCTTACAAGAGTTTGACAGAAAATTTATTAAAATATGCTGCTTATCATGGAGCTGTTTTTCCTTGCTGATAAAACAAGCTTTCACTTTCCTGCATTTTTTTGCTTCCTTCCCTTACTAACTTTCTACCTTCTAAGAGCTTTTTCTGTCCGTTTGATACCTGCTCTTCCCCATCGGCTATCATTCCCTCACCATCTTCAATGAGTTCTTCACCTTCTTCTATAAGAGACTTCCCTTCTTGCCACTGCTGTCCTAATTTAGATACACTTCTTCCTTGCTGGATCATATGTTCACCTAAAGAAGGAACTTCAGATGTGCTACTACAACCAGATAGTAGTGTAAAACCAATTAGAAAATAACCTAAAAAGACTGGTTTAATCACATTTTTCATTTAGCAAACCATTGAGGTATAATGAAGTTAAAAATTGTTACTGCTTACTCTGGATTGGTTACGTACCGTAATTTGATTAGCATCTGAATGCAGTAATTTTTTTGATACGTATGAGCTAATAGAGTTAATTGAGAACATAAATCTTACTATACTGTAAATTATTTTTGATCTTACTAGCCTTCACAAGCAAACACGCTTTCATTTTATCAGCAAAAACTTAGCTTAAAATTAGGAGGGTGAGTGATGTCATTTAAGTTACTTGTATACCAATTGCAAATCATTTCTAGGGATTAGTATATACCCAAAGCGTAGGTTTTTTAGGGGCGGCCGTCGAGCAACGAAGCCCCATGAGCCTATAAATAATAGGTGATTGGGATGAGATGTGATGACAACAAACCCTAAAAATCATTCGCGAAGGGTATAGAAGCAAAATCTTACCTAAAACAGAGTTTATCACATTCCATAGATAGCGTTGATTAGCCTTTCGCTTCACAAAACACCACCATTCTTCTACTTCAGCGAAAATGACTTGTTCAAACTTCACTTTAGCTTTCCAGGAAACAAGCAGAACCCTCAGTTTACTATAGGCATTGATTGATGACTATTTTCTACGGATTCATCATTTTTACCTAAAACCAAATATATACAAGGAAGAAAAAATAAAGTAAATAATGTACCTATAATCATTCCCATTACCAAAATAATCCCTATACTATTTCGTGCCTCTGCCCCTGCTCCAGACACAAGAATAAGAGGAAAGTGGCCTAATACAGTAGCGGCAGTTGTCATAAGAATAGGTCGCAGACGAGTTTCAGCAGCTTGTTTAATAGCATCTAATTTTTTAATTCCATTTTCTTGCAGTTGATTTGCGAACTCAACTATTAAAATTCCATTCTTAGCTATTAAGCCAATCAAAGTAATAAGTCCAATTTGAGAGTAAATATTGATTGTTGTCCATCCCAAAAAGGTAAATAACATTGCTCCTGCTAAGGCGAGAGGAACTGAGCCTATTAGTACAACTAAAGGATACCTAAAACTATTAAACTGAACAGCCAAAACCAAAAAGACAAATACCAACGCCACTAACATGACATTAAGTAAAGAATTCCCTTCTTGTCGGATTTGCCTAGATTCACCCGCATAGTCAATAGTATATCCGACTGGTAGGACTTCACCTGCAGCCGTTTCTAGCGTTTTTAGCGCCTGTTCTTTGGTAATACCCGACTGCACACCACCATATATACGAAATGCATTTTTTTGCTGAAATTTATACAATACACGCGGTGATGCAATATGCTCAAAACTTGCTATGGCAGATACTGGTACTTTCTCCCCTAGTGAACTAAAGAGGTGTAAATTCATGATTGACTCAGGATTTTGCCGTGCAGAATGCTCTGCCATGGGTATTACTCGATAAGCCTTTCCATCTAAATTAAAGTGATTAATATAATTACCCGATAGCAAAATACTGAGTTGTTGGCTAACAGACGATAAATCCATACCTAACTCTGCAACTCTTTTTCTATCAATTATTAAATTCACTTGATGTAAGTCAACTTTTAAATCTGTATCAACAAACATAAAGTAGCCACTTTTATATGCCGCAGAAATTAACTTTTCTGCATACTGTTGCATATTTTCATGTGACTCAGGCGACTGTACTATTAGTTCAACATCATAATTACCTGAAGAAGGTAGTGCAGAGGGTAGTATTGGAACAACGTCTAAGCCAGCAATTTTAGAGACAGATTCAAATACTTGGGGAAGAAGCTCTTGAGTCGTTTGCTGTCTTTCTTTTGGCTCAACAAGCTCTATACCACCAAAACCACCATTAGGCTGAATGACTTGCCAAATATATTTAATCCCAGGCAGTTCAGTAAGGCCATCCACAACTTCTGTCATATATTCAGTTGTATAATCAAGCGAGGATTCAGGGGCTGCATCAACAATAATATTTATTTCACTTTGATCCTCTGTAGGAGCTAGCTCTTTTTTAGACGATATAAATAAAAAGGGAATTAAAACAGTTATAAAAAAACCAATAAAAAGTACCTGAAATCTCCACTTAAACAACCTTACAAGCAGTTCTCCGTACCATAGTTGCAATTGATAAAATTGCTGGTTAATTTTTCGAGTAATGTGTCCTTCACTCCCATTAGCTGGACTTGCATAAGCACTCATAATAGGAGACAAGGTCAAAGCAATAACCCCAGAAATTAATACTGCAATAGAGAGGGTAAAAGCAAATTCTTTAAATAAAATACCAGTTAATCCAGAGAGAAAACCTATTGGCGCATAAACTGCCGCCAAAGTAACAGTCATACCAACAATGGGGAGTAATAGTTGCCTAGAGCTAATCAAAGCAGCTTCCATTCGTGACTTACCTTCTCTCATATAACGAGATACATTCTCAACAACAACTATTGCATCATCGACAACTAATCCTACTGATAACACAATAGCAAGTATGGTTAACAAGTTTAGAGAAAAACCCAACAAGCTCATTGCTGCTATTGCGCCCAAAATTGATATTGGGATAGTAATAATAGGAACTATTGCTGTTCTAATTGAACCCATCAGTGCTAATACGACAAGTCCAACTAAAAAAACTGTCTCCAGTAATGTTGAAAAAATTTCCTTTAAGGCTTCTCTCATGTAAAGTGTAGCATCTGAAGCTATTTCAATAGCTAACCCATCAGGTAAGGAATTATTAATGCTGGGTAATAATTCGTAAAGTTGATTACCAATATCAATTTCATTAGCACCTGGCTGAGCCCATATAGAGATAAAAATGGCACTTTTTTGATTAATACGAGCATTTACATCCCCTTCTTCTTCTGTGAGTTCAATTCTTGCAATATCTCCTAGCTTTACTAATGCATTATCTACCTTACTCACAATTAGGTTTTCAAAATCAGCTACTGTTTTCATAGTAGTATTAGCAAGCAAATTAATACGTTGTAAATTATTTTTACTATGACCTAACGTGGCAAGAATATTATTGGCGGTTAACGCCGCTTGAATATCTTGTGCACTTAAATTAAATGCAGCCATTTGTAATGGATCAATCCAGACACGCATAGCAGGGTTACGCCCACCACCAATCCCAATGCGCTGAACTCCGTCTATAGATGACAAAGTGGGATTCACCTGGCGAGTAAGATAGTCAGTAATTGATTCACGAGAAAAATGATCTGTAATAACACTCAAATAAAAGACAGCCCCAGGTCGATCAGCTCGCTCTATTTGTATCGAAGGGTTTTCAGCTTTAGCAGGCAATTCAAAGCTAATTTGGTCAATTCTAGATGATAATTCGGTTAATGCATCAGTACTGTTTTGATTAAGTTTCAACCATACTTTAACTGTACTTAACCCAGCCTGTGTGGTCGAGTCAATATAGTCAATACCCGTTATCGTAGAAGCAGCCCGTTCAACTGGTTCAGTAATAAAACCCTGCACCACCTCAGCAGAAGCACCAACGTAGGTAGTTGTAATTACCAAGGCAGTACTTTCAATCTTTGGAAACTGTAATACGGGCAAATTTACAGCAGCTCTTATTCCCAGTAAAACTAAAACGATAGAAACTATAATAGCTAGGATAGGCCTATTAATAAAAATATCCATAAAGCTTGAGTTAGTAGATTGCTTTTCCATTGAATAAACCTTGCTCACTGCCCAGCAATTAAATTTATTTTTTGCTTAATATTAACAAGCAAACCATCTCGAAGTTTAAATGAACCATTAGTCGCTATTAACTCACCTGCTTTCAAACCTGACTCAATATAAATAAAATTGTTAGTTTCTTTGCCCAATGAAACCTGACGACGAAAAGCCTTGTAATCTTTTTGCTCGGTGCGCTCTAATACATACACATAACTACCTAATGCATCTATTTTTACTGCATTCAATGGCACATAAGGCATAGTTTTCATAGCACCAATGGGTACTTCTACATTAACAGTTGTATTAGGCCTAATATCAGTTGTTTTCAGTAATTTTGCTCTAATCCATAAATTACGAGACTTAGCTGAAATTTCAACATCCTTTGCAATAATCTCACCTTGCAATACTTTGCCTGTTAGCTTGTTAGCATTGATAAAAATCAAGTCACCAGTTTTTACATCACTTTTATCTTGCGGAAGTCTAAAATCAACCCACACATAGTCATTAACTCCAACTAACGAGGTAATTTTACTATTAGCTTCAAGGTATTCACCTACCTCAATATTATGAATACCCACATATGCATCAAAAGGTGCTCGTAACGTTTTTTTATCTATAATAGCCTGTAAAGCTTGAATATCTGCACTGGCAATTTCATACTGTGATTTAGCTTGATCATAGCTATCTTGACTAACTGCTTTTTTAACTAGGAGTTTTTTTATCCTCAACATATTTAGCTTTAGTAACTTCCTTTTACTGTTAAGGGCTTTTAATTTTGCATTCTCTTCAGAAATATCCTGCTGCAGTAATATTTTTCCTTTTTCTACAGTTGCTCCTGATTTAAAGTTCACTAAAACGATCTTTCCAGGCATTTCATTTTGCAAAACCACTAACTGTGGGGCGACTATTTCACCAACAGTCTCAAAAGTTGAAGTAGTTTTTTTAAGATGAACTACTCCAGCATCAATTGTTGCACTAGGCTCAGATGAAGAAGGCTCAACTTCTTCTTGATTATTTTTTGTATATTTATATAAAAAAATTACTGACAGACTTATCAAACAAATCAGCAAACTAAATATCCAGCGTTTACTTTTCATTGGAGTAATACCACTAATTAAATAACTAAAACCAAGAAATAAAAAGCTAGCCTGAAAATTTCATCAGGATATATCATTTAGATATACGAGATAATATTCAAGCACATGTGTAAAATCCAGTAACGGTATTACACACTCATCAACAATTCAGTGAGCTATAAAGGTTGCGAGTATTTAAAAGCCAAACCACCTTCAGAGCGATTTTTTAGAATAATTTTCCCACCAAGCCGATTTGCTACTTCAACACATATTGTCAATCCCAGCCCATTACCAGGTTCTGAATTCCCTTCAACTCGATAAAAAGGCTCTAAGACCTTTTGTAGCTCATCCTCATTAACTCCTGGACCAGTATCTTCCACTAAAAAAAAAGCTATATTATTATCTATATATAAACTAATGTCGATACGACCATTGCCTGGTGTATAATGAATTGCATTACTAACTGCATTTAGTACAACTTGATACAATCCATTATCTCTATCTTTTAACTTTATCCTATCTTGCTTTACAATTCCGATATCAATTTCTTTTGCTTCAGCTAACGGGTAAGTATCTACTAATATATTTTGGACAATCTGATTGAGAGAAACTTTCCTGGGATTACTAAAGTGATCACTTTGTAAACGCGCTAAGTTCAGTAGCTGCTCAACCAAGAGTTTTAATCTGTCTAGTCCTTTCTTAAGTAACAAGTATCGTTTATTATATTCTTCATCAGAATCAGTTTTCTTTAAGTTTTCTGTTAATAAAGACAGTGCTGTGACAGGTGTTCTTAACTCATGTGCTGCATCTGCAATAAAACGTTGTTGTCTTACAATACTTTCCTCTGTCCTCTTTAATAAGCGATTAATAGCTAAACCAAATGGAATAATCTCTGCAGGAAGATATTTCATTGATAACGGTGTTAGGTCATTATCATCTCTTTTATCAATCTCGCTAGCAAGTTGCTTAATAGGTTTTATTCGGTGACTAATAACCCACCTTGTCATTAATACTAATGAGATAGCTAAAATTATAATAGGTATGACGGCACTGGCACTATTGGCAAATGCCATTTCATCTCTCAACTCAGTTTGCTGAGCAAGCGCATAACGAACTGTACTTCCATTACTACCTTTTAAAGTGACAACTAAAAGACGCCAGGGAATTCCATTGTCTTCAATCGAGTGTAAACCATCTTTAAGTGTTCTCTTAATATTCAATGGACCACCTTCTGGAAGGCTTAAATTTTGTATAATAATTAAAGCATCTGGATTAGAATGAAATAATGCCTGTCTTGAAGGCAGTGAGTCAGCGTTTAATAAAGTTGATACTTGAAATAAAATATCGTCCTGAATATCCTCTGCTTCATAAAAAGCGATTAAGCCAGTAATTAATCCTGCAGGTAAGGAAAACAAAAGCATAACGAGCAGCAACCAACGGCTTAAATCACGTTGAAGTGATATATTTGCTATTTGTTTACTAGCCATCCTAGACCTCTAATATTTTTGATGGCATCTTTACCCAGTTTTTTTCGTAAGCTATGAATCAAAAACTCAATAGCATTACTAGCTACTTCTTCATTCCATCCGTAAATATGTTCTTCTAACTCATTTCGCGAAAAAACTTTGCCTGGATGAAGCATTAATGTATGCATTAGTGCAAACTCTCTCCCCGTAAGAGTGTACACTTTACCCTCTCGGGTTATTTGACAAGTAGATGGATCAAGCGACATGTCACTACTTTCTAAAACAGGGTTTGAGACTCCATTAGAACGCCTTACGACCGCTCGAATTCGCGCTTGGAGTTCGCTCACAGAGAACGGTTTAACAAGAAAGTCATCCGCTCCCAAGTCTAACCCCTTTATTCGATCTTCAACAGCATCACGTGCTGTAATGATAATGACAGGAGCAGGTATTGATGATAATCGCAATTCTCGTAAAACTTCAAAGCCATTTTTTCCTGGCAACCCCAAGTCAAGTAAAATGGCCCCATAAGCTTGTACTTTTACTGCAGAAATCGCCTGCTGACCATTTGTCATCCAATCGACAGGATAACCCGAGTCTTGTAAAGCTTGTTTAACAGCTGTGCCGATCAATGAATCATCTTCGACAAGTAATATTCTCATCTAAGTATACAACTCTTAAATTAGCCCAAGTGGGCCTTAGTTAGCTACTTGGCTGTATCGCTGACTCGACCAAGCCAGAACATACCTGTTTCAATTAATTGTACTTTAATATCACTATTCTTTATAAGTGGTATGGTATTCAAAATTTTGATAGCTTCTTCTTGAGTTGCTGCATTTAGAACAAAGTTTATAGTTAGCACATTAGAAGAGCCAACTTTATAATTAGGGTCTAAATAAATATTTTCAGCAATACCCTGCTTATATAACTCAAGCAATTTATTCATAGACTTATTATTATCATAGCTGATAGCACTGTTTACTTCTTCTATATCATCTGTATTCCAGTCTGACAATACAATCCATGAACCAGAATATGTAAATGTTGAGACACTCAATAAAAACACAATAAAAATACAACTTACAGACTTCTTAAAAAATTTCATACTAGACCTTCAAAAACTATAAAAATATTAAATTCATTAATTTTAAGCAGTTTTCTTAGCTTTCAAATAACCATGAAAATTCCATTTAATCTTTTCCATAAGTGATTCAGTTTTTAATTTAACGAGCCAAGCACAAGCAAAAAGTAATATAGCACTCAATATGCTTACACCTGCAACTAAACCCGTAGCAATGATAATGAGCAATATCATTGCCATACATAACTTTAATAAAAAGCCTGCTGATTGCCATCTTATTTTTTTAATATCATTGACTTTGTCTAAAATGATTTTTTGCATATACGCCTCACAAAATCTCGCCCAAGAGGTGGGCGAGATACAACCCATAAGATAAACTTCTGATTATGCAAACTATAGTAGGAGAACAGTCAGAGTAAAATTTAGTCGTCTAGTTCTTGGCTAATCAACTCTCCTGTAGCAGCATCAACTTCAATTTCATGAAACTTCCCATTACCATCTCTTACTTCAATTTCCCAAACTTTTTTACCTCTATTGCGTCTTTTAGCCTCCAGCTCACCTTCTACAACCGTACCAGGAACTGCCTGCAAAGCTGTAGAAATAGCTTGCTCCATGGTAACATTAACATCACTCATATTAATGTTTTTACCATCTCGCCCATGCCTATCACCAGCATGTGCAACAACAATTGAGCCAGCTAGAATCACACTGGCCAGAGCTGCAGGTACAAGTTTGTTAGCGTTCTTCATAGCATTTCTCCTAATTTAAACTAAACACAACTTTGATTGTGTCAGGTATAGAGTAAACGAGAAAACTTAGCTAAAGATTAGGAAGCATAGAATCCTATTAAGCAAACGCTCAAACAGATACTACTAGATTTAGAGTACTCAAAATACAATTACAATAATGCCTTAGATTGAATTGACACTTTCTTTTTTAGTGATATATAGTAGCCTCAATTCTACGAAATCTTATATAACAATGAAAAAATTTATTTTTCATTAAAGGAAATAGATAATGAACAATGTTAGTACTGCCTATCAGCGATTATGCAATTGGTTTAGTACCCATGATAAAGCCAAGTTAAATAAATCAAAGCGCACATCTAGCAAAGAAGAAATCAAAAAATTAGAGTCAACCCTTCAATTCAATATCAACCAGGAATTGAAGGACTATTTAAAAATAAATGAAGAAAGATGCTTCAGATTTCTAGATGATGAAAGTTTTTTTACAAACATGGAATTATATACAAATGTAAGCTCTATCATTTTAAACTATAAATTGTGGACTAAGGTATCCAGCGAATTTCGTGGGGTCGAGTGGAACATTTGCAACAAAATACAACCTGTATTTTATGACACCTATTGGATACCTTTTGGAAATGATAATGACGATGTTCAACTCCATATCGACATGAACCCAAGAAATGATGGCGTTTCTGGGCAAGTAATTTATATTGATAATGAGGCTTGTGAACGCTTTGTAATAGCTAACTCAATTTCTGAGTTTTTTGATATAATGTATAAAATACTAGAAAAAAGCAGCAACATTGATTATGATAAAGAATTTCTTAATGATAGAGTAAATGCAGATCATGGCATTGAAACTAATATCTATTCAGAATATAAAAGAATTCAACTACTTGAACAAAAAATAGGACTAAGCTATATAGAACTACAGTATCTTTTGATGCTTCAGCAAGAGGTAATTTCAACTCCAACAGTAAAATCACTAAAAAATTATGGGAAAATACTATTAATAACGAATATTGACATCGAACTAGGAGCTACCCAGGAAGCTGTTATACTTATAACTCAATACATTGAAATTTTATTTAATTTTAAAGAAAATACAAGCATAGTTGATTTACTCGAAATAAATGATCAACTCATAGAAAAAATCAAACCTTTTTTTACCTCACAACAAAGTACAGTATATGAGCATGAACAGCTATTTTTCATACCGACCCTGCTACAGTACATCCAAACCTGTATAGTTTACAATCACTTCTCTAAAGCAGTTAATATCCTAAAACACCTAGATCAAGATTATTCTATACAACTATCAAAAACTATCAAACTATCCAAAATAATAGATGACGAAAACAAACAAGAGATATTGAATCTACTAAATAAACAGACAGCTCTCACCTAATTTTTACCAAGTATTACCAATTATTAACAATTACAACTCTAATATTATAGTGCTTTTAATAAAAAACACCATTAAGAATTTATATAGACTTATCAAAAGAATATTTAATACTATTACAAAAAATACAGATTTCAGAAATGATCCTATTGATGACTTAACCAACTAAAAAAATTATAACTGCTAATTTAACTAACTCCGCATTGACAATATGATTGTAAATAAAGCTATATTAATATTACTATTAACTTCCACTTGGATACAATGTTGGGCCATTGATGTCAACTCTGAACTCACTGGTATATCAGCAACTCGTAATAAGGGTGAAAGCTATGAATCAGCAGCCTTAAAATATGAAATGCTGTACCTTAACCTCAAACAAACTAAAAAAAGAAACAAACGAGGTATAGAGTATACTCCAAAAAATATAGCCACAAGTATCACAAATATTGACTTTTCTGAAATTCCAAAATGGGACAGTTATAGTAATTTAAATAATGCCTTTATGAGTGGAAGAGATAGTCAATTTATTACCGATGAAAATAATGTTAAAAGAAGATTACCTTGGCTATACCCTCAAGATGGGTGTTTCGTAAGAGCAGCTTTACTTAGTAGAATCCTAACAGATAATAATTATCAGGATACAAAAAAATTATTTGTTTTTGGAAAATTAAAAGCGACTACTATTAATGCACCAGATGGATCTGTTTCTTGGTGGTATCATGTGGCTGTAGTTGCTTCAGTTCAAGATACTGTATATGTATTCGACCCTAGTATAGATCCAAGTGCTCCTATAAAGCTTAATAAATGGATTAAAAATTTAACTAACCCAGTTGATGAACTAAAATTTTCATTATGTGATAAGAATACTTACCACCCATTTTCATCTTGTAACAATCCAACAAAGATATCAAAAAATATTTTATTATCAGATATAAATTATTATCTAAATTTAGAAAAATCTAATCTTATCGACTTAAAGCGCAATATTAAGCAAGAGCTGGCTGACAACCCTCCCTGGAGAAATAAAATTATTTATTTAGCAGACGAAAGTAGCCCCAAAACTGTCGGTGGTACTTATGTAAAATATAACCACTATTCAAATAAAGTTGAATATTTTATATTAAACAATTTTAATGATGAGCAAGTAATTAATGATATTCCTACACATCAAAATAATAACAGTCATTGGACGTATATTGGAACTAGTTTTAATGAAAACTATGTTCAGAAGATAATGTCATGGAGTGAAGATGGTTATGTTCTTGGTAGCGTTTTTAAGCATAACCCACCAAATTATAAAAAAACAGTTTATTTCAGGTTAATCAATTTAGATACTGATGGCTCATATGGTGATTTCCCCACCAATAACCAAGATAATAGATATTGGGAGTATCTAGAAGAAGATTATCCCAGCCTTCTAAAGCTGAAATAGATGCCTCTATAAAAAGAATACCAAAAAATAAGGCTAATAGAGTCATTAAACAACAGATATTTCTGATAAGAGCATTTTTAGACATATCTGTTATTTCAACACTAACTCCAAATGCTTTTTTACTATTTCATTATATGCATTATTATTTTTTATTATTCTCATACCTCTATTAAATTCTTGAATAAGCCTATTATTGTTATCTTTCAAACTTGAAGCAAGTAAGACAAAAGTATTTTCTCTTATTACTGGACCAATTTCCTTAAAGTCAGCTGGGTTTAGTCCTGCTCTCTTTATTGCTTCCCAGCCTGATAAAGAATTAGCTGAATATAAGTGAGTACGCTTTAAGATTATCCCTTGAAAACAGTCTTCTTCATTCTTAGGTTGATATAAACTTAGTATTTTATTATCTAAAAATTCTTTTATTGGTGCCTTAGTCCATCCAAGTGGAAGACACACACTTAATCCTTTAAAATCTTCATACTTTTGATAATTAATAGTAAAGTCTTTACTAGCAAAAAATCTTTCTTTTGATTTATATATACTATCAGAAACACTAAATAATCTTTCCCGTTCTGCAGTCAACATCCACGGAAAAGCCCCTTCAATGTCTCCATCTAAAAGGTTTTTGTAACCTCTTTTCCAAGGCAAGTATACTATCCGATATTTTAATTTTGTATTATTTAATGCAGTCTCTACTATTTCTACTAACATTCCACCATTTGGTAAATTTTTTCCTGTAAATGGAGCCCACTCTCCTGTTGCAAGAATAAACTCTTGCTTTTCAGTTAAAGCAGGCATACTTATTAATAACAATATACTTAACAGAAAGCTTTTAGGCATATTGTGTATTAACTTCAGAGTAAATAGCTTTTCCTGATACATAATTTAGCAAATTATACCACCTAAACTTATTTTTATGGGTCTAACTTATCTTGTACTACCATCTTTCTTTTCTGGAAGCTAATAGATTAATAATTCCATTATAGTACTTCCTGATGACTGATCACTACTTGTGACAGTATATAGTAGTGAAGATTGAAGAAGGATAGATCAATAGATATTTATCTCAATCAGGGATATTCTAAAACAGCATAATAACTAAACAAGTCTACTCTAGCAATTATCTTAAAAAAAATTAGGCCTTAGATAGTCAGATAGGTTAGAGTTTAAAATTGTCAATGACTTCATGATGAAGCCGATAGGTTAACCATAATATTTGGATAGTTATTTCTTCTAGTTTAATTCTTGCCTAAATTTTACTTGCCCACTTATATGCCCTAAGTCAGAGCTAAGTTTCAACTGTTATAGTATGAACTTGCCAAGTCGCATGTAACTCACTTCGCATCTGTGGTCGGCTTGGTTTTTTTATTAATATATACTACTAGAGAAAAAAATGGATATTAAAAAAAACAAAATTATAGGAAATACCTCTTTTTCTATTATTCTTATCTGTTATAGCTTTATATCTTCTGCTCAAGATATAAACAGTGAAAGTTTTAATTATATGGATGAAGCTCCTTCTGATAAAGTTAAAATAGAAGTTCTCTCAACAATTGGCCCAGGTTGCTTACCCGGATCATTTGAAACTTCTATTAGTCCAGATAATAAATCTATCATTGTGAACTTGCAGGAACTTAAAGGCATAATAGGTCCTGATATATCATATGCAGATACTACTCGCTTTTGTAGTGCTCAATTTATTTTGCAAATACCAGATAACTATTCCTACACTATATCTAAAGCAAGTTACCAAGGCCATGCTTCTATAGATGAAAATATAAATCTGAGTTTAAGTAGCTCTTTCCGGTTTACTGAACCACTCAATGACATTAAATTTTATACGTCTTTTGATGGTCCTTTTGAAGGTGGTTACTGGGTCAATGATTCATTAAACCCTAGTCAACTAACATGGTCTCAGTGTGGTGGAGAAAGTAAGTTACTTTTTAGAACAGGGCTTCAATTGAAACAAAAAGAAAATCCAGAAGCTACAGGAAGTGTAAATTATTACCCTTTAGGAGCAAAGCAGCAGTATAGTTTACTTTTTAAAAAATGTTAACTTCACATTAAAAAAGAGGCCTCTTTAAGTGGCCTCTTTAAAGTATTATTAAACTACAATTACAGAATAGGTAATTACTGACTCAAGCTCACTGTTGGTAATGTTATATTACCACTTTTATCAATATCAGTTAACCCACCATCTGATACAGTAACTTCTATAGTTTCTCTTTGATTAAAACTGGCCATTGCTTGTACTAAATCACCTATTTGGTAAGAGGCTAACTCATTCTCGCCTAAAAGTGGATCTATAAATCTGCTGTCATATTCCTGATCATATGAGTCATTGCCAAGAAGAGTTTCATTACCGACACCAATTAAAAGGTAATCTGAATCACCAGAGCATGATAGGTTGGAGTATTCAGTGTTTGTTAGATTTAAATAGCTTGAAGTTGTGTTATTTACGCTAAAATCAACTGTAGGCGTAGATTGAAAAAACTCAGCAATTTTTGCAGTATCGTCATTGTTCTTATCTATGATGGTTAATCCATATTCAATTTTACCAAATAAGCTTTGATTCCTACTATCATCAGATATTAAGTCTATATTATTAGACTGGTGATAGATAACTGCTCCCGAGCTAATGATTTGGTAATTTGACTGGAGATAATTGGTTTCTATACTATCACTTATGCTAGCTACTGCTGCTATGTCACTATTATTCATATTGCTTTTTTAAACCTAAAAGTTCACTGAATCAGCACTGTAAAATAAATACGACAAATAGAATATAGCTGATAACATTATATAACCAAAATTAACAAAATATCACCATATCTGCGTATATAATATTCTACTTAGTAACTACTTGGCCTTTCTAGAATAATACTCAAAAGCAATGTTTTTTTGGTAACCAACTTTTTCATATAAAGCTATTGCTGCATTGTTATCTACTGCTGCTGAATAATACAGCAAGTTTCCATGGCTAATTGTTGAGCTTGATTAATATAAATAAGATTAGCTGGTTTTAACCACCATCAACTCCAACTGCATAGCAACACTCCTTGCTGCTGCGGCTAATTCAGCTAAATCATCAATTACTCGATATAAGCAAACGGCATCCAGTGGATTCAGTTGATTTTCAAGACTATAAATGGCTTTACGGTTTTCCCTTAGTTGGGTTCTGGCAGTGTCTTCTAAATCTTCTACTTCTTGGGTCATTTCAGCAATAATTTCTGCCTCTTTACCTTTAAACCCCGTTTCTAATAAATCATCTAACTCCCCAACGCAACGGTGTGCCAATGTTGTGGTATCAACCACCACCTGAACAAACTGGTTTAACTGATTCATCATTCCTTCGGGAATAACCAGTTGGCGGGAGATAATTCTGGTCGTAATATTATCAACGATATTAGCGACTTCATCTTGATCATAAACCAGTTTAAATAATAACTCCCTAGGCACTGGTGTTAATATGCCACTAGGTAAGCGATGAAGGATTTCTTTTTTCAGCTCATCTGCTTCATGCTCTAACTCATAAATATGCCGTTCTATAACAGCAGCTTCATCCCAGTCATCACCTACTGCTGCTTGCATGAATGCAGGCATTAATTCCACACAACTAAGCACTTTAACCATATGTTGTTGGATAGGGTGGAAGGGTGAACGTGCAAAAAGATCGAAAATAGCGTGACGAAACATTAGGCTTGCCCCTTCCTCTTATTCTTCATTGCTTTCTTTTAAGCTTAGCACTTGAATAAGTGTTAGAAGAGGTAAGAAGATTGTCAGATAAGCTCAACTTTTCTGACAATCTTTTAATACCCTACAATTAAGAGTACATATACCCAATGCGAAGGGTTATAAAAATCATTCGCAAAGAGTAGAGTTACTTAATCCAGACTGATTTAATATTCATAAACTCTTTAATACCTTCTGCTGCAAGCTCCCGCCCATATCCAGAGCGCTTTACACCACCAAAAGGTAAACGTACATCGCTTTTTACCAAGCCATTAATAAAAGCATTACCTACTTCTAGTGATAAGCCTAGTTGCTCTGCTCGCTCATTGTCCTGGCTCCAAACACTTGCTCCCAGCCCATAGGCACTGTCATTGGCTACCGCTATTGCTTCTTGCTCATTTGCCACTTCTATAATACTGGCAACAGGCCCAAATATTTCTTCCTGATAAGCTAATACACCAGGCTTTACATTAGCCAAAACTGAAGCCTGATAGAAATTCCCCTCTCCTTGCTCACACCCTAGCAGATTAATAGCACCTTGCTTAAGTGAATAGCTGACCTGCTGATGTAACTCTGAGCGTAAGTCAGCACGAGCCATCGGCGCTAAAGTGGTGGAAGGGTCTAAAGGGTCACCCAGGGTTAGTTGACTAACCGCTTGTTTAAATTGCTCAACAAATTGATCGGCTATTGCTGATTGCACGATAAAACGTTTAGCCGAAATACAGGTTTGCCCTGCATTCATATAGCGGGATGTCACTGCGGTTGGAATAGTGATGTTTAAATCGGCATCATCCAATACAATAAATGCATCAGAACCACCCAGCTCCATCACAGATTTTTTAAGATTATACCCTGCCAGTTTGGCAACTTGTCGCCCTGCTAATTCACTGCCAGTGAGTGCAACACCTTTAATTCGCTTATCAGTGATTATTTGCTCTACTTTATTTGAGCCTACCATTAAAGTGCGAAAACATCCTTCTGGCAAACCGGCCTCTTTTACTAGTCGCTCAATAGCTAAAGCACATTGAGGTACATTAGAAGCATGTTTAAGCACAGCTGTGTTACCAGCCATTAATACAGGGGCTAAAAACCGAAAAACCTGCCAAAAAGGAAAATTCCATGGCATTACCGCCATAATAATACCAAGTGGCTGATAAGTAACATAGCTGCGACTAGCATCAGTAGCTACTTGCACAGGCGCTAACATTTGTTCAGCATTATCAGCATAATATTCACAGGCCAACGCACACTTATCAATTTCTGCCAACGCTTCTTTATAAAGCTTTCCCATTTCGCAAGTAATTAACTTTGCAAGTGAGTCGCGTTGTTTTTTTAAAAGATTGGCTAGCCTTTTTAAAGCATCAGCTCTTTTACTATAAGTAAACTGACGCCAGTGGTTAAAAGCCTGATCAGCTTCAGTTATTGCCTGCTCCAAGTTGTTATTATCAAACACCTCGAATTCATCAAGCAGCTCTTGGTTAAAAGGATTAACTGACTGGAGCTTCATACTGACTCCTCAACGGCCTTATTTCTTCTCACCAGTAATTCGCAAAACAATACTCCTAAAAGTTGACTCAAGCAAAACCCTTTTCAGATCAAGTGTGAACAAATAGTACTATTTGCCTACTATTAGACAACAATCGTTTTTTTAAGTTATATCCACTTCGAAAATGGTTATTTATGATGGGTATACTCCACTTTTATGCGCCGGGTTATTCCCGTAAATAACTCATAGGCGATGGTATCAGCCCACTCTGCTACCTCATGAGCGGGTAAATCCCCCCCCCATAACACCACAGGATCATTAAGCTGAGCATTAGCTACGGGGCGCAAGTCGACGGCTAACATATCCATCGAAACCCTCCCTATCAAGGGGCAGCGAACACCATTGACTAACAAAGGGGTACCTGATTTAGCATGGCGTGGATAACCATCACCATAACCAATGGCGACTACCCCCATCCGCATCGCTTCAGGGGCTTGGTAAGTTGCACCATATCCTACAGTATCCCCTTTTTTCACCATTTTTATTGCAATTAGTGCTGACTGTAGTGTCATCGCTGCCTGTAGTGATTTAGCTGAGTCAGGTTGATTTTTTACAAATGGGGAAGCGCCGTACAGCATAATGCCAGGCCTTACCCAACCCAGGTAGGTTTCAGGCCAGCCTAATACAGCTGCAGAGTTCGCTACACTAACAGAGGCATTTAAAGGCTTGATCAGTTGCTTGAAACGGGCTAACTGATCATGGGTCATGGGGTCAGTTAGCTCATCAGCACTGGCCAGATGGGTCATGCAAACCACTTGTTGTACATTAGGTGAATGGAGTAATTGCTGATAAGCAGTTAAATAATCATTTTCCAACAACCCTAAACGGTGCATACCGCTATCAAACTTCAGCCATACATTAATCGGCTTACTTAAAGACTCTGCAAGTAATACTTGTAGCTGCCACTGGTTATGTACAACACAAGTAAACTGCTGCTCAGCAATCACCGCCAACTCATCTTGGGTAAAAAAACCTTCTAGCAACAACACTGGCTGATTAATACCAACCTTTCGCAACTGCATTGCTTCTTCAATACAAGCCACAGCAAAGCCATCAGCAATATCATGCAATGCCTGGGCTACAGCAGTTGCACCATGCCCATAAGCATCTGCCTTAATGACAGCAAGTGCCGGTTGTTTGGTTAATTGCTTCGCTAACTGGTAGTTATGGCGAATGGCGGATAAATTAACTACCGCTTTGGTAGGGCGACTCATTCAATTCAATTACCACATAAAACAGTTATTCAACTACTATTTACAGCTACCTTATTCACTGTAGCGACTAATTGCTAACCCTTCAGGGTCAATTTCTGGTGTATTTCCTGCTATTTGGTCAGCTAGCAATTTGGCAGAACCACAGCACATAGTCCAGCCTAACGTACCATGTCCTGTATTTAAATATAAGTTAGTCAACGGCGTTGGGCCGACCACTGGGGTTCCATCAGGCGTCATTGGTCGTAATCCTGTCCAAAACTCGCTGCCTGTCACATTACCAGCATTGGGAAATAAATCGGATACCACATAGGCAAGCGTCTTGCGTCTCGTTTCCTGCAAAGAAAGGTCAAACCCTGCCAGCTCAGCTGTCCCCCCTACTCTTAACCGCTGATCAAAACGCGTCATCGCTACTTTGTAGGTTTCATCCATTACCGTTGAACAGGGTGCCATTTCGCTATTTTTGATAGGAACCGTCAGCGAATAGCCTTTTACAGGATAAACCGGTAATTTGATCCCCAACCAAGTTAATAAAGCAGGGCTGTATGCGCCTAGTGCCACTACATAGCAGTCACCCTCAATAATGCCATCTTCCAATACCAGGTTCTTTACCTCAGTGGTGGTTGCATTAATGCCAAGTATTTTTTTATTAAATAAAAAGGTGGCACCCAGCTTCTTAGCTTGCTCCATCAATAACTGGCTAAACAAATAGCAATCCCCAGTTTCATCATGGGGCAACCGTAAACCGCCCACTATTTTATGTTGTTGATCACTTAATGCGGGCTCAACATTAATACAGCCAGCCACATCTAAGCGCTCATAAGGCACTTGATACTGTTCAAGTACTTTGATGTCTTTATCAATTGCATGTAATTGTTTAGCCGTTCGAAACAACTGTAGTGTACCTAGCTCTCGGCCTTCATAATTTAACGCGAGATTTTCTCTTAAAGAAACTAGACACTGCTTACTATAAGTCGCTAGTCGTACCATTCTGGCTTTATTTATGGCATAACGCTTACTGGTACAATTTGCTAACATTTGCCATAGCCAGTGCAAGAACAAAGAGTCTCGCTGAGGGTGAATCACTAGGGGGGAGTGGCTTTGCAACATCCACTTTATTGCTTTTAATGGAATACCTGGTGCCGCCCAAGGCGATGAATAGCCAGTAGAAATTTGCCCAGCATTGGCAAAGCTGGTTTCCAGGGCTGGCCCTGGCTGGCGATCAACAACGACAACCTGGTGACCTTGCTTTGCTAAATAATAAGCGGTTGTTACTCCAATAACGCCACAGCCTAAAACGACTACTTTCACTCTCCCCCCTATACAGAGCAATACAAGCCTACTGCATTCTTCTCTTTGTAATTGACACTCACATCGGCTTGCAATAATAAAACAAAACAATTACAACCTACTTGAACAGCTAATGTGGTGCTTTTTTAAAAAATAAATTACATTGAACTGTAACAGTAACGGCCAACTTAGATACCAATGAGAAATAAACGCGAAACCAGCCGTCAATTAGATCGAATTGATCGAAATATTTTGCGGATCTTACAAGAAGATGGTCGAATCTCCTATGTAGATTTGGCTGATCAGGTAGGCTTAAGCACCACCCCCTGTCTTGAGCGAGTTAAACGACTAGAACGAGAAGGCTACATTGAAGGCTATGCAGCAAAACTAAACCCTCAATTACTACAAGCTGGCTTATTAGTATTTGTTGAGATCAGTTTATATTCAAAATCTGCAGATATCTTCGATGAGTTTCGCCGAGCAGTGATTAAACTTCCCCATGTTTTAGAATGCCATTTAGTCTCTGGGGATTTTGACTATTTAATTAAAGCGCGTATATCAGAGATGGCTTCTTATCGAGAATTACTGGGCGATATTTTACTAAAGCTGCCAGGTGTGAGAGAGTCAAAAAGTTATATTGTGATGGAAGAACTTAAAGAAACTTTAACCATTCCTATCCTTGAAAATCCTTCCTAAAATGCATCGATAAAGGCTTTTAATATGGGGAGATGGGCTTTTTTTATACGCTTAAACTCAAAGCCTGCCCCAAAATCGCTGGAAAAGTTTGAGCCCTGGCACCACATACATTCAGCTTCGAAGTTAATCAACGTTCCCTGCTGTTTGCCATCCGGCAAAACAAACGATAATGCATACTGTTCAAAAGGATTAACCTGGTTAGAAGATAACAGCATAAACCCTTTTATATTGATATCAAAAACCTTGCCAACCGCATCTCCCGTTTGCTGGCTTAATACTTCTACATGACAATTTTTTAGTCGCTTCCTTGGCAAGCATCTCCGCTCATCATCTCGTTGGTGGCCATCTGTCATCAGTTACTCCATAGAATTCACTGCTACTTATTTATAGTAGCTCTTAGCGATAGCCAATTAAATGAAAGTATCAATTTACTTACCAATATCCTGATACTGCGAGTCAAATACTAAGGATTACCAGTCAATGAAAGCAAAATTACTATGATCAGGTGAAATATTCAGGCTAGAGTTACATAATGGTTAAAAGCCATAGCAGCATTTATGTGTTTAGCGGCAACGGAGGACCCCGTTATGTTTAAACGCATGACAACGGCGAAAGTCAACGATCTTCACTTTAAATACGATGAGAAGACTGGCTTAAAAGCAATTATTGCTATCCACAATACCTTATTAGGCCCTGCACTAGGCGGCTGCCGGATTATCGAGTACCAAAATACTGATCAGGCAATAGACGACGCTATCCGCTTAGCGAAAGGTATGAGTTATAAAGCAGCATTGGCAAATTTGCCACTGGGTGGTGGCAAAGCAGTTATCCTTAAACCCATTAAAATAAAAGACCGTGCGTTACTATTTGAAGCTTTTGGTCGCTTTGTCAATGAGTTGGGAGGCCGCTATATTACTGCCATGGACGCAGGTACCACCACAGAGGATATGGATGCCATCGCCAGCCAAACCCAATATGTTACCTGCACATCGACTGGTGGAAATCCAGCGCCTTATACAGCCCTTGGAGTATTTAACGGAATCAAAGCCTGCCTAAAATTAAAGGGGCACCAAACAACCAACCTTAAAGGCGTGCATGTAGCCATTCAAGGACTAGGTAATGTTGGTTATGAGCTAGCCAGGCTGCTGTATGAAAATGATGCCAGGCTTACAGTGGCAGATATTGATAAAACCAAACTAGCTCGCTGCATTAATGAGTTTAACGCCACCGCCGCACCAGCTGATGCCATTCATAAAGTTAATTGCGATATCTTTAGTCCCTGTGGCCTTGGCAGTATCCTCTCCAAGTCAGCCATCAATGAACTAAACTGCCAGATAGTAGCAGGATCAGCTAATAATCAACTGGCTCTTCCCCATTGCGGAGAATTTATTCACCAACGGAATATTTTGTATGCGCCTGATTACTTAATCAATGCAGGTGGCTTGATGTTTGTTGCACTACAACACAAAGGCGCTAAGCTGGACGCCATTAAAAAGAAAATAGAGGAGATTGGCACCACCCTGCATACCCTGCTCAAACGTTCACTTAGTCAAAATATACCCAGCAGCGAAATAGCCGATCATATGGCTGAAGAAGTACTTTACAGCTCCCAGCAGTCTAACAGGCCAGCTGTCTAACAAAGATAGTTTTTGGCGCCGGTCTAACAACCCATGACCAGCTCCACGCTTGGTTTCTCAATAGATCTGAGATTACCACCAGCTTAATGATAAATATAAAAAAGGGGGATTACATGTCCCAAAGCAGTTTTTCCCAAAAGAGTATTTCTCAAACCAAAGTCACCATTGATTATGTGCAATACCTAAATGAGCGCGCAGAACTCACCCAACCGTTACCAGAGTGGGCAAGCAAGCCTGACACGCTGGTTTCTTACTATCGAGAAATGGTGCAAGCCCGACAGGCTGACCAAAAAGCCATTGCCCTACAGCGAACAGGTCAACTAGGCACTTATCCCTCAACATTGGGTCAAGAGGCCATCGCGGTCGTCATTGGAAGTGTGATGGCCACAGATGATGTTTTTGTCCCCTATTACCGAGACCATGCCGCCATGGTAATACGGGGTATGAAGCAAGCCGATGTGTATCGTTATTGGGGAGGTGATGAACGAGGCAGTGCCAACCCAGATTGCAAAGAAGACTTACCTTATTGTGTTCCTATTGCTACTCAAGTGCCACATGCTGCCGGAGCGGCTGCTGCAATTAAAATTCGTGGCCAACAACGTGCTGTCCTCTGTACTTGTGGTGATGGTGGAACTTCTAAAGGAGACTTTTTAGAAAGTATTAATCTGGCGGGTATTTGGCAGCTGCCGCTGGTATTTATTATCAACAATAACCAGTGGGCTATTTCTGTGCCAAGGAGACTCCAATGTGGCGCTCCTACTTTAGCGCAAAAAGGTATTGGTGCAGGTATTCCGGCCTTACAGGTCGATGGTAACGATGTTATTGCCCTCCATGAGGTCATTAGCCATGCCCTTCACAGGGCAAGAACGGGTAAAGGTGCTACCTTAATTGAAGCTATGAGCTATCGGCTCAGCGACCACACCACGGCTGATGACGCTACTCGCTACCGAAATGCAGAAGAGCTTAAAACAGGTTGGTCTAAGGAACCTATTAAACGACTTCAGCAATATCTACATAGTAATGGCTGGTGGGATGAACAAAAAGAACAACGCCTCCAAGCTCAGGTTGCAGATCACGTACAACAATCAGTTGATGAGTATTTGAAAACTCCTTTGCCTCCTGTAAGCGACTTATTTACTCACCACTATCAGCAAATGCCAGTTAGTTTGACGGAGCAACAAATGGCAATGGAAGCCAAGGTTACCAAAGGAGGTGGTCATGACTGATAAAATCACCTTAGTGGAGGCGGTTAATCAAGCGTTGCACTATGCCATGACCAACGACCCTGATGTCGTAGTGCTGGGTGAAGATGTGGGTGTCAATGGTGGCGTTTTTCGGGCTACCCAAGGGCTTAAAGAAAAATTTGGCTTTAGACGCGTAATGGACACTCCTTTAGCCGAAGCACTGATTGGCGGAGTCAGTATTGGCATGGCTACCCAAGGGCTAAAGCCTGTCGCAGAAATTCAGTTTATGGGCTTTATCTTCCCAGCGCTTGAACAACTCATGTGCCATGCTGCTCGAATGCGCAACAGAACCCGAGGCCGACTCACCTGCCCAATGGTAGTGCGTGCCCCCTTTGGTGGCGGTATTCATGCACCAGAACATCACTCCGAAAGCACTGAAGCCTTGTTCGCCCATATTCCAGGTTTTCGAGTAGTGATCCCCTCTTCACCCAAGCGAGCTTATGGCCTCTTGCTGGCAGCCATTCAAGATCCTGACCCAGTGCTATTTTTTGAGCCCAAACGTATCTATCGAGCATCTAAGCAAATCGTCCCTAATGATGGCGAACCTTTGCCACTAGATACCTGCTTCACCTTAAAAGAAGGCCACGATGTCACCCTGATCAGCTGGGGTGCCTCCGTTCAAGAAACCCTTCAAGCAGCCAAGCAACTAGAGGAAACTGGCATCTCTGCTGAAGTCATCGATCTTGCCACTATTAAGCCCATTGACTATGACACCATCCTTGCCTCAGTCCAAAAAACCGGTCGTTGTGTCATTGTCCACGAAGCTGCTCGAGCAGGTGCTGTTAGTGCTGATATAGCTGCTGAAATTAACTACCACGCTGCTGTTGAGTTAGAAGCGCCTGTAGAACGAGTCACCGGCTATGATATCACCATGCCTTATTACCGTATGGAGCAATATTACATTCCTAGTAAAAACGACATCATCAACGCTGTGAATAAAACCATGGAGCAAGCATGAGATTTTTTAAATTACCCGATCTGGGTGAAGGAATTCCTGAAGCAGATATAGTGAAGTGGCATGTAAAACCTGGCGAACAGGTAAAAGAAGACCAAATACTCGTATCTGTAGAAACAGCTAAAGCCATTGTTGATGTTCCCGCTCCCCAGTCAGGTGTAATTGCCAAACTTTTTGTAAATGAAGGAGACACTATCCACACAGGCGAGCCATTAGTGGAGTTTGCTAATGAAGAAGATGAGGATACAGGCACTGTTGTAGGTGAAATCAAGCAGGCAACTGAAGGTGACAATGAAGAAGATGAGTTTATTATCGGTGCCTCACCCAGTACTAGCCGTCAAGCACAGATAAAAGCCACTCCAGCAGTACGAGCCTTAGCAAGACGCCTGAATATTGACCTATCAACCGTTAAAGCAACGGGAGCCAACCAGTTTATCAACACCGAAGATGTAGAACAGGCTGCTCGCTTGAACTCCGTACTGGGTAGTCAGGCAGAGCCTTTGACTGGTGTTAGAAAGCATATGGCTAAAAACATGACACTGGCGCATCAGGAAATTGTACCTGTTACCTTGTTTGATGATGCAGATATTAATCACTGGCAGCCCAAAGAAGACATGACTATTCGCCTGGTTAAGGCACTTGCTAAGGCTTGCACAGTAGAGCCCCATTTAAATGCCTGGTTTGATGGCGAACGAATGGCACGTCGGCTACACAAAAAAGTGGATGTCGGTATTGCTGTTGATACCCCACAAGGATTATTTGTTCCTGTGTTACGAGATGTAGCAAAGCGAGATATAGCTGATTTACGAAAAGGACTAAATAGACTGAGAAAAGATGTAGAGAAACGCACAATTCCGCCGTCAGAGCTACAAGGTGCTACACTTACTCTAAGTAATTTCGGCACCATCTCTGGCCGTTATGCTAGCCCAATTGTAGTACCCCCGACAGTTTGTATATTAGGCACCGGACGCGTCAGAAGAGAACCTGTTGCAATAAATAACGAGATAGTTATACATAAAATAATGCCTTTATCCCTAACATTTGATCATCGTGCTGTAACAGGGGGAGAAGCGGCCCGATTTCTGCAGGCAATTAAAACTGAACTAGAAAGTTAGGTTCTAATTGCTTCGCAATATTCATAACTTTTTTTATTAACAAATTTATAAATCATAAGTCTAAGGGTTTGATGGATTTGGAATTTTAATTACTTACATGTCAGCGGGTGAATATAATGGATATTTTTAGCTCTATTAAAAGTCGTTATGAGTCTATTCAAGAAGAAGAAATAAATCTCCAGGAGTATTTAGAACTTTGTAAAAAAGACCGTATGGCATATGCTAATGCAGCTGAACGCATGCTAGCCGCTATAGGTGATCCTGAATTAATTGATACTGCACGCGACCCCAGATTGAGCAGAATTTTCTCCAACAAGCTTATTAAACGGTATCCTGCATTCGCTGAATTTTATGGCATGGAAGAATGTATTGAGCAAATCGTTGCTTATTTCAAACACGCGGCTCAAGGTCTAGAAGAAAAGAAACAAATTCTTTACTTACTAGGTCCTGTTGGGGGAGGTAAATCTTCATTAGCAGAAAGACTTAAAAGTTTAATGGAACATATTCCCTTTTATGCTATTAAAGGCTCACCCGTATTCGAATCACCCTTAGGCTTATTTAATCCTTTAGAAGATGGCAATATCTTAAAAGAAGAATATGGTATTCCTAAACGTTATTTAAAAGGTGTTATGTCTCCTTGGGCAGTTAAACGTCTGAAAGAGTATGGCGGCGATATTTCGAAATTTAAAGTTGTTCGCTTATATCCATCAATTCTTAACCAAATCGCTATTTCGAAAACTGAACCGGGTGATGAAAATAACCAAGATATTTCCAGTCTGGTAGGTAAAGTCGATATAAGACAGTTAGAGGAATATGCTCAACATGACCCAGATGCATACAGTTTCTCTGGTGGCTTATGTCGTGCCAACCAAGGGTTGTTAGAGTTTGTGGAAATGTTTAAAGCCCCTATTAAAGTACTACACCCACTGTTAACAGCAACTCAAGAAGGTAACTATAACAGCACTGAAGGAATGGGTGGTTTACCTTTTGAGGGTATTATCCTTGCCCACTCTAACGAATCAGAGTGGCAAAGCTTTAAAAATAATAAAACGAATGAAGCCTTTATAGACCGGGTTTATATCGTCAAAGTACCTTATTGTGTACGAGTAACAGAAGAAGTGAAAATTTATGAGAAGTTATTACAAAATAGCTCTCTGTCAGACGCACCTTGTGCACCCGATACCCTAAGAATGTTGGCACAGTTTTCAGTGCTATCTCGCGTTAAAGAGCCAGAAAACTCCAATATTTACTCCAAAATGAAAGTGTATGATGGGCAAAACCTGAAAGACACAGACCCCAATGCTAAGTCATTACAAGAATACCATGACTCTGCTGGTGTCGACGAAGGAATGGAAGGTCTGTCGACACGTTTTGCATTTAAAATTCTGTCAAAAGTATTTAACTTTGACCCCAGTGAAATTGCTGCAAATCCAGTACATTTACTTTATGTATTAGAACAGCAAATCGAACAACAACAATATGTACCTGAAGTTCACGAGCGTTATTTACGTTTTATTAAAGAATTCCTGGCACCTAAATACATTGAGTTTCTTGGCAAGGAAATTCAAACCGCTTACCTAGAGTCTTACTCTGAATATGGTCAAAATATTTTCGATCGCTATATCACTTATGCAGACTTCTGGATACAAGACCAAGAATACCGTGATCCAGAAACAGGTGATATCCTTGATCGGCAAGCAATTAATGATGAGTTAGAAAAAATCGAAAAACCAGCCAACATTGCTAATCCAAAAGATTTCCGTAACGAAATCGTTAATTTTGTATTGCGGGCACGCGCCAATAATAAAGGTAAAAACCCAAGCTGGCTTAGCTATGAAAAAATGCGCGCGGTTATTGAGAAGAAAATGTTCTCCAATACAGAAGACTTGTTACCCGTCATCTCCTTTAATGCTAAAGCATCTAACGAAGATCAACGGAAACACAACGAATTTGTAAAACGCATGATAGAAAGAGGCTACACCGAAAAACAAGTCAGACTACTTTCAGAGTGGTATATCAGAGTAAGAAAATCACAATAATTGGTTGAGTTAACCGGCAGGTAAGTCCATGAGTCATATTATAGATAGACGCCTCAACGGTAAAAATAAAAGCACGGTTAACCGCCAGCGTTTTCTGCACCGTTATAAAAAGCATATTAAGCGGGCAGTGGCCGATGCAGTTAACAAGCGCAGTATTACCGATGTAGAAAGCGGGAGCCAAATAACCATACCAGATAAGGATCTATCTGAGCCTATTTTTCATCATGGCAGAGGAGGTCAAAACACTATCGTTCACCCTGGCAACAAAGAGTTTGTCAGTGGTGACAAAATTCGCCGACCAGAGGCTGGTGGTGGCTCTGGCAGTGGCTCTGGTCGTGCCAGCAACCAAGGCGAAGGGATGGATGATTTTACCTTCCAGATTAATCATGATGAGTTTTTGGAGTACATGTTTGAAGATTTGGAGCTGCCTCACCTAGTAAAAAAACAGCTCAAAGAATCAACAGCTTATAAATTCAGGCTGGCAGGTTTTACCAGTAAAGGCACTCCAGAAAAACTTAATATTATTCGCTCATTACGCAGCGCTCATGCCCGACGCATTGCTCTATCAGGCTCTGACCGTAAAGAAATTCGCGAGCTTAAACGTGAATTACGGGAAATGGAAGTCAATCCTGGGGCTTATGATGAGATTCGTGCCAAAGAAATTAAAGATCGTATTCGGGAGCTTAATTTAAAGCTGAGACGTTTGCCTTTTATAGACGAGTTTGACTTAAAATATAACAATTATGTAAAGACACCGGTACCAAGTACGAAAGCCGTAATGTTTTGTGTAATGGATGTTTCTGGCTCCATGACACAAGAAATTAAAGACATAGCCAAACGGTTTTTTATTTTACTCTACCTGTTTCTAAAACGAACCTATAAAGAAATTGATGTTGTTTTTATTCGCCATCACACCTCAGCCAAAGAAGTAGATGAAAATGATTTTTTCTATTCTAGGGAAACTGGCGGCACTATTGTTTCTAGCGCTTTAGAATTAAGTCGAGATGTGATTAAAGAGCGTTATCCTGTACAAGACTGGAATATCTACGTTGCCCAAGCATCTGACGGTGACAACTGGGAAGGTGACTCTACTATTTGTAGTGACATTCTGGTGAATCATATTATGCCTCTGGTTCAGTATTTTGCTTATGTCGAAATTACCGACCGGCACCACCAAAACTTGTGGCGAGAATACGAAAAAGTTGTAGAAGACTTTCCAGAAACCTTTGCGATGCAACAAATCAAGTCGGTTAATGATATATACCCAGTCTTCCGGCAATTATTCGAAAGGAAGGAAGCATGAAAAAGAAGCAACCTATTTCAACAGGCTCTGAATGGACTTTCGAATTAATTGAAAAATATGACCAGGAAATCAGCCGGGTTGCCGAACATTACCAACTGGATACATACCCAAACCAAATAGAAGTGATTAGCTCTGAGCAAATGATGGATGCCTATGCATCAACAGGTATGCCATTAATGTATAGCCATTGGTCTTTCGGTAAGCAATTTTTAAATACACAGCAAAACTATCGCCGCGGTTATATGGGGTTAGCTTATGAAATAGTGATTAACTCTTGCCCCTGTATTGCCTATTTAATGGAAGAAAATACCATGACTATGCAGGCGTTAGTTATTGCCCATGCCTGTTATGGTCATAACTCTTTTTTTAAAGGTAACTATTTATTCCGCACCTGGACTGATGCGACCTCAATAGTCGATTATTTATTGTTTGCTAAAAATTATATTAGTAAATGCGAAGAACGCTATGGCATAGATGCCGTTGAAGATTTAGTCGACTCCTGTCATGCTTTAATGAATTATGGGGTTAACCGCTATAAAAGGCCAACACCATTATCAACAGAAGAAGAAAAAGCTCGCCAGCAAGAGCGGGAAGAATATCGCCAACGCCAGTTAAATGAACTATGGAATACTATTCCAAAACAAGAGTCTAAAGGAAAGGGCAAAAAAGAAAAGCGTTTTCCAGATGACCCTGAAGAAAATATTCTTTATTTCTTCGAAAAAAATGCACCATTATTAGAAACCTGGCAACGAGAAGTCATTCGAATTATTCGCAAAATTGCTCAATACTTTTATCCACAACGACAAACCCAGGTAATGAATGAAGGCTGGGCTTGCTTTTGGCACTACACCATTTTGCATCATTTGCATGAAGAAGGCCTGGTAACTGATGGCTTTATTATGGAAATGCTGCACTCCCACTCTAATGTAGTGTTTCAGCCTAGTTTTGATGACCCTCGTTATTCTGGCATTAACCCCTATACCCTTGGTTTTCATATGATGATGGATATTCGTCGTATATGTGAAAACCCAACTGAAGAAGATAAACATTGGTTTCCTGAAATTGCTGGGTCAAACTGGCTGGAAACCATGCATTTTGCAATGAAAAATTTCAAAGATGAAAGCTTTATACTGCAGTTTTTGTCCCCTAAAGTCATTCGAGATTTAAAACTGTTTTCCATTAGAGATGATGAAAATTTACCTTACCTAGAAGTTGAAGCTATTCACAATGATGAAGGATACCGCATAGTACGAGAGGCGTTAGCTGCTCAGTATAACCTGGGTAACCGAGAGCCTAATATTCAAGTGTTTAATGTCGATGTTAGAGGAGACCGCTCTCTCACTCTACGTCATTATCAACACCAACAGCGCCCTTTAGGCAAAACCACACCAGAAATGCTGAAGCACATCCATAACCTATGGGGTTTTGACGTACACTTAGAATCGATTCGAGATAAAAAAGTGCATAGCAGTTACCACTGCCCCCCCAAAGAAGTGGAAGAAGAAAAGTCATTAATCGAGCTAACCTAACAAGCGTTTCTAAATCAGCCCAACTTCCCCTCCTACTTGAAGGCTACGGTCTTCAAGTAGGAGGCTAACCTCACAAAACCCCACCATTCTCTTTTTATTTGTAAACGCTTATTCAACTCTACTCACTGAGCATGCAGGTGCTTTTCCCGTCATTGAAGCCTATAAAAACCACTACACATGATTTATCTCACCACTGATTAATTAAAAAACCAACTTCACAATAACCTATTGAACATGATTACAAAACACTCAAAATTACATTTAAATTAGTGCTGAGTATTTTCATTTCTTACTTTGTCCAATAAATAATGTTGCACTTATTTTTAAAACGCTGTATCACAATCGTTAAAGTTATTGAGCAAGCACTCTATGAAGCTCCCCTGTGCTTAGACCGAGAGACAGTACTAAGGCGTAGTAAGAAGGTAACACCATGAAAAATATATCCGTAGCCACCATAGTTGGTCTGGTGCTAATTATTTTATCTGGCTGCCAAGCAGCGACTAAAAAACCAGCAGGATCAGAAGAAAATAACCAAACTGAGTTAGTTGAAATTTGGGAATTTGAGCGATCTCACATTTTAAAATGGACGCTTTGGAGTTATGACAGCGAAATTGATCTTTCGTCAATTTCTGACCAGGATGAGAATGTAATTCAGCAAGCATTTGCTGACTTTGGCGAAGGAGAGTATCGCCAATGGCGTAACCAAAAACTAGGCACTTTTGGGTTCTCTGCTGGTAGTACTTACACCAATAGTGAAGGCGAAGCCTGTCGCAATTACTCTATTTCCGTTGAAATAGATAGCAATGGCTCCATCTCTCGCGAGTCTCGTCCAGCTATTGCCTGCTTGCAAAATAGTAATAAATGGGAGTTTAAGCGGTCTATTTTTTAAATAGGTTCTACAATCAACTGCGCTGGAGACAATAAAAAACTATAACGCTTCTGTTTATATGGGCACTCATTCTGAGAGTTTGCCCATCAACACAATAACTGGCTACTTTTTTATTGTAGCTTTATTCATAAATACTTTTTTAGGTATACCCCTTGCCCTTACAAGCGTTATTGCACCCCATTTAATATGGCCAGCCTCATTCAAAAATATTGTCTTCAATAAAAAAGCCATTAATAACTTCTAAAAAAACCTCCTATTTTAGCTTTTCGGAGGCAAATGCCCTACTTTTACATAAATCAATGCACCGTCTTCTTTAGTATACGGCGTATGCCTACTATAAGGTGGGTTGCGCAGCCAAGTACCAGCAGGATAAGCTCCCTCTTCATCATAGAAAGTCCCTTTTAACACCAAAATTTCTTCTCCCCCTGGGTGGATATGCTGCTTAAACAGGGTATTTGGCGCCCACCTGACCAGGGCTGTATTTTCTCCTTGAAACTCATGTAAGGGCATTACAGCTAAACCTGCCACCAACCCAGGATGCCAGCTTTGAGTTTGAGTATTAATTCTGATTGGGCTTGTATCTGCTGGATCAAACTGGTGTAACTTAACAAAAATTAACGCTCCATCCTCTCCTACCTGTGGTGAATGAGAGGTACCAATGGGGTTACGTATATAACTGCCCTCAGGATACTGTCCATGCTCATCAGCAAATATCCCCTCAATAACAAGCACCTCCTCTCCCCCTGTATGTGTATGCTCAGTGAAATAGCTATTAGGTTCATAGCGAACTAATGAGGTTGCTCTACCAACCTCCATACCAATTCGATCAAGCATCACCCTAGTCACTTCTTTCACTGGCGAATCAACCCATTGATAACTCTCTGGACTAATCACTACTCGCTTACTGAAATCTGCATTGACTTTTGAGTACCGTGCAAACATTGATTCATTACTCATTTTTCCTTCCTTTATTGTAAGTCCACTAGCACTACTTGTGAGTTTAAGCCATAGGAAACAGCCAACCAACCTATCAATAGATAGCTATTGTAATCATACTTTATTTCTAATCAATAAAGCTAAGAGTATATGCTTTAACAGTTTGAACGGACTTGGCTGGTTGTAGGGGTAATAAAGAAAGGGTACTAAAACAAGATGATAGTCTTAGTCTCTTGCACTCTATGTCGTGTACTTTTGAAACAAAGGCAAAAATAATCTAAGAATTTCCTATATAGGTATAGACCGAAACAAATTTAGGGAGTATTATCGAGCAAGCAAAAAAAAAGCCCTAGCGTATTAGGAGGGATGCTAGGGCGTGAAAGTGTACCAATTAGGAGTCAAGCGAGTAACTTAACTGCGTGTAAGTGTATCAGCTGAAGAAAAATACAAAATTCGTAGTTGTACCCACTACATTGTGGAAACTACCTACAAGCGAGTAATAACAAACATACAAACTCTCTCTTCTTTAGATAGCCAGTGTTGAGACTTCAACACTGGCTTTTTTCTTGACTGTTTTCCTACCATAGATAGGGCACCCTATCACTTCATATGAGCCACCCAAAAACCATTCGCGAAAGCTACATCTCCAGGTGTATAATTTTTCGTTTTCGATAAGCCTATATTAGATAACTGCAAATGCCATGAGTAAAACCAGAGTATTAACAGGGATAACCACTACAGGAACCCCTCACTTAGGAAACTATGTTGGAGCCATTCGCCCTGCAATCGAAGCCAGTAAACAAGACGATGTTCAGTCTTACTACTTTTTGGCTGATTACCATGCCATTGTTAAAGCTCGCGACCCAGAAAGGGTTCATCAGTCCACTAAAGAAATTGCAGCAACCTGGCTAGCTCTTGGCTTAGATACCGACAAGGCTTGTTTTTATCGGCAGTCTGATATTCCAGAAATAATGGAGCTAAACTGGATCATTTCCTGCCTCACAGCTAAAGGCCTGATGAATCGCGCTCATGCATACAAAGCGGCGGTACAACTCAATGAAGACGAAGGCTCAAGCGACCCTGATAAAGGCATCACTATGGGACTGTTTGGCTATCCCGTCTTGATGGCTGCAGATATTTTGGTGCTAAACGCACAAAAAGTGCCTGTAGGCAAAGACCAAATTCAACATCTGGAAATGACCAGAGATATTGCTGGGCGAATGAACCATCATTACAAAGTTGGCTTCAACCTACCTGATGCAGTCGTTGACGTAGATTCAGCTGTACTGAGTGGGCTTGATGGACGGAAGATGAGTAAAAGTTATGACAATACTATTCCGTTATTTGTGCCAGAGAAAAAATTACGTAAGTTGATCATGAAAATTAAAACCAACTCTTTAGAGCCAGGCGAGCCTAAAGACCCACATAGCTGTACGCTGTTTGAGATCTACAGCGCATTTGCTACTGAAGAGGAAATCCAAGCTAAGCGTGCTCAATACGAAGCCGGTGCTGCTTGGGGTGAGCTAAAACAAGAGTTGTTTGAATACTTAAACAATCATCTTAAAGAACCAAGAGCCAAGTATGAAGAACTGCTCAGTAATCCTGATTATATTGAAGATGTGTTAAATAAAGGCGCAGCGAAAGCTCGGGCTGAAACCACTCCTCTTTTAGAGAAGATCCGCCACTCAATTGGTATAAGACCAATTAATATATGACTTATAATCAGCGGCTTGGCTTTCAACACGCCAAGCCGCTGGTTTATACCAAAGCGTCAATATGTTACTTCACCATTTCCAATACTAAATCTGCTTTATTTTCACTGCCTTTAGTTAACACACTATATCGCTGGGTATTAATAAACAAAAGCTTACCATTGACCGTTATATTTGCTTGCACTGCATAGTCATGGGTTGGCTTAATCTCTTTCGGTTCATAAGACAAACTGTAGTGAATAGGTACTTGTTTACCTGTATAGGTTTGCTCACTAATCACTATTGCAGGCGCGTCTTGCAAAGAGACATCAACCAGCTGCACTTCAACAACCGCCTCTTTAGGTAAAGCAATTCGCTTCAAATAGGAAACAGAACCAGTAACAACGTTAGAAGCCTTGTCAGCCGAAAGCTCTGCAGCAGTAGATAAACTACTAAAGAAGGGTAATATAGCTGTCAGCAAATACACTAAATGTCGCTTCATAAGCTCCTCTCATTAGTTTAAATGACTTTTAGTCTAAGTAACTATTGCTCCGAGGTTAGACATCAGGCTTTTGTGATAGTTGGGTATTGTGATCTAAAATTCTTTATTAGAGGAGCCCTTATAATTAATCAGCTTAATTTTTTGCTGACGAGTGAACCGTTTAATACTATTTTCCCGTTTGGACGCACTTGAACGATCATGACCTGACTCTATATATACAGGTTTTACTGGTCTGCGGCCCTTCAGGTACTTAGCACCCGTTCCTGTATTGTGTTGATTTATTCTTCTTTCCAAATTATTGGTAATACCTGTGTACAAAGTATTATCTGCACATTCGACTATATAAACTAACCAGTCTTTTTTTGATGTTTTCATCAGCGACTTAAAAGCTAACCATAAAAAAACGGCTATATACCATTCTCTTTATAGATGGTATATAGCCGCTTCGATAAAAAGATATACAAGTATATATCTTTTTTAGAGGCTACTGTCTCTATTTGTCAACAATCAAATTATTGTCATCCAATAAATTATTGAGGATTATATTTGTGTCCATAGTTCCATACTGAGCAGACAGATCAACATCTTTTAAGATAATTTTATAAGTCACATCACCATTTGCTTCTGGACTTACATCAATTGTTGTTGAGCCATTTGCAAAGTTAAGAGTTAAGTACTCATCCAGTGGATTATTTTCTTCATCAACTAGCAAGTCTTTTAGATTTAATGAGTCCCCTTCAGTCACATCAAACTGATCAATCATATCCACGACAGGATTAGCAGCTGTTGCTTTATTAGGACCAAAGTAAAACTCATCTTTTTGAGAAGCGGTAATAGGGCTTGGGTTAACAACATCAACCGTAAAGTCAACCTGGTTACCCTTTTCTCCTGTAGCATCAATACCAATTATTGAAATGCTAAGTTCACCGGCATTCAAAGTTACATTATCTTTAATATATAACTCGCCGTTTTCCTCTATTACCAGGTCTTTATCTTTACCAGAAATTTCATATCTTTCAAAATTATCTTCTGGATCAGTTTCAGATAAAGTACCAATAAACACTTTAGAAGAAGTACTTCCAGCCTCCAATAATGTTAGGCTACTATCCAAGTCAATAGTAGGTGGTTGTTCATCTGTAATGCAAACAGTGACGTCCTCGGTTACGGACTTCCCTGTCTCACTCGTAACTGTCACCCGTAGCGTATCTGTATTAGGAAGGCATTCAAAGTTCAATAATCCATTAGCCTTTGTAGCTTCTCCGAGAGCGGTTAAGGTAATAACACCCGTTACAGCATCAATACTAAAGTAACCGTCTTTACTGGTTTGCGTACCATTTTCAAACTTGAAGGTCAGCTTGCCTGAGCCATTCGCCTTAACTGTACCAACTGTAGTACCTGCAGCACTATTTTCTTCTATATAAAACTTCTGTTGGTCTTCGATATCTGGAACGTTACCAGGAACCACATCAACGCTAAAATCAATCTGATTACTGGTTGCCTTGTCTGCATCCTCACCCACAATCGAAATACTGATTGTCCCTACGTTTAACATAACCCCAGGCTTTAGCTGCAACATATCGCCTGAAATTTCAACCAGGTCTTTATCTTTACCTGTAATGATGTAACGACTGAAATTATTATCAGGATCAACGGCTTTTAAAGTACCAATCTTGATGGGATTAGAGGTATCAATACATTCATCTAAAACCGTTAGCTGGCTAGTGAGGTCAATAGTCGGTGGCTTATTAGTGGGCGTTTCTGGATCTACTGGATCTACCGGATCTACTGGATCTACTGGATCTGTTGGACCTTCTGGTGTTTCCTCTTCACCTGTATTATTTTCATCCTCATCGTCATCCACAAACCCAACGACTGGAATACCAACAAAAGGTGCAGTATCAAAGCCTGAGTCAGCAATTGTTGAACCTCCATCTCTATCAATAACAGGAAATCCAGGCGATCCTTCATTTTCTTCAATTGCAGGTGGTGCAGTATTTTTTGGACCAGCAGCAGTAGGAGGTAATAATTTTGTGGGGTCAGCACCTAAATCAATGGCAGCAATTATCGCTTTAGCATCTACGACTGATTCTGGCACATAATGGGGTTCAGCAGTATAAACTGACTCATCAAGTAAAACCTTATCCCCTGGACCTAAAGTAACATAACCATTGCTTTCAAAAAATTCTATGTGAACTGTGCCAGAAATTACTGTGATTTTATCATTTTTAAAAATATTATCATCAGTGTGTAAAATTCTTTGTGTGCCATTTTCAGATGTTGCAATTGCTTTTCCTGAAACTCCTTTTACTTCACCAATAATAACTGTCGAATCGTTCAGATTATTTTGTGAATTATTTAACCCCTGTTGGTCCTTCATAATAATTAATTAACCTCCATCAACTGAATTGTGTTGTCTGGGGCTAATATTTAATTAAGGGGTAAAAAGCAACAATCGTACAAAAGTACGAATTAATTATTGCTGAGAAATAATTCTCACTGCCGTAAACATAAAGCGAGTTGCAGTCGATCTTTTACATTGAGTTTTTTAAAAATATTCGAAAGGTGGGCTTTAATTGTTCGCTCAGATACACCCATTTTATTGGAGATTTCTTTATTGTTGAGTCCTTCCACCACTTGTAGTGCAACTTCCTGCTCTCTGGGAGACAGTTTGTGTAATAGTTCCGTATTCGCTTTTTTATTCGGTTGCTGAGCAAGACTTTTTACCATAGCTTCCATAAAAGGTTTTCCACACCATACCTGTCCTTGTGATACTACAGCAATTAATAATGGGATTTGCTTCGCAGCCATAAAGGCATTACATACACCGACGACACCTGCTTGAAAATAGGTATACGCCCGTTTAGTATCATACTCATCTTCCAGTACAACAACTTTTGCTTGTGATTGTTGAGTAATCAACTCTGGAATCATTGTCAGTGGATCAGCTAGATCGCGCTCATGCAGCAGGTAAATACTTTCATGGATGGTGCGCAAATTACTTAAGGCATCTTGCAGAGAAGAAGTCGTAATCAGCTTGTAGTTAGCGTCAGCAAGCGCTCTTTGCCAATGCAAACAAACATGTTCTGATGGACTGTATAAAAGTAAAGTCAGCATACTGCTCAAATAATTCTTATCACTACTACCTAAACTTCCTTCACTACTTGGTACCTAAAGTTCAAGACTGGGCACTCAAACTTCAATATTTAGCATTCAAATTAAAACAACTTGATACCTAATTTTTTTAATGGCATCTTGGATTAAACAACTAGTGCCAAATAAATTACTTATAATTAAACGGGTCCCAAATAGTAAAACACTTACTCCTAATTATTACAACAAATTTCAATTAAATAGCGTTGTCTAATTAGCACACTCCGTTCCAAATTTAATTATACCCAACTTAGCTGTATTCAGTAGCCCTACTCAACCCAATCTGGCAATTTTCATTGTGCTAACAATAACGTTTAGCCTATTAAATAGTTCACTTAAGGGCACCTCTAATAAGCCTAGCAAGCTTGTAGAACAAGAGTAGATAAAATAAACCCACCTGACCAGATTTATTATTTTTTTGCTATCAGCGCTCAGTCAGCGCATTCTGTTTTGCTCTTAGAATTGGTTTCAGCAAATAATCCAGCACTGTTTTCTTACCCGTTATGATATCCACATCTGCAAGCATACCTGGAATGATCGGCAAAGGTTTTTCTTTACTACCAAGATTACTCTCATCCGTTCTTATTCTCACTAAGTAGTAGCTTTCATCTTCTTCATCTTGAATGGTATCAGCACTAATATGCTCCACAACACCATCCAAGCCACCATAAATAGCAAAATCATAGGCAGTGAACTTAACCACAGCTTTTAAGCCAAGACGGATAAAAGCAATGTCTTTTGGCCTTATTTTAGCCTCAATCAACAGCGTATCTTCCAAAGGCACAATTTCTACCAAGTTCATGCCTGGCTGCACGACTCCACCAATGGTGGTAATATCAATTTTCTTAACAATTCCTGCCACTGGTGATCGAACTGAGGTCCTCTGTACTTGATCTTCTATTGATGAGCGAGACTCTTTCAGTTGGGCTAATTTCACTTCAGCTTCTTTCAATTCTGCTACCGCTTTTTCTTTAAACTCTAAGCGTACTTCTTGTTCTTGCTGTTTAGCTTCTTTGAAAGAAGACTCCAGCTTTGGTATTGCCAAGCTAGAGGTTTCCAGCTCACCATCTAAATCATTCAACCGCTGTTCCAGCTGAATCATTTCTACTTCAGACACAACCCCTTGCCTGGCTAAAGGCTTGGTCATCTCATATTCACGCTTCAACAGTCGCTTACTTCTTTCCAAACGTTTCTTCTGTGCTTGAGTGCTTTTTAAGTCCTGCTGAACTTGCTCTGCTTGCTCTTTTACGATGGATAACTCAGACTCCATTGATTGCAGACGACTTTTATAAATTTCTCTCTCACGCTTCTTATACTCTGGAAACTTGTCCAACTCATTAGAAAAACTCAGCGGCGTTTCATTAATTTCTGCCTTTAGTCGAGCGATAGATGCCAACAAGCTAAAGTACTCCACCTCACTTTCTCTAAAACTTGAAGCAAAGCGGGTATCATCCAACTGCATAAGTGACTGCCCTTTTTTCACCATATCGCCTTCTGCAACATAGAGTTCCTTTAAAATACCTCCTTCTAGGTTTTGTACTACTTGTAAGTGAGTAGAGGGAATGACTTTACCTGAGCCGCGGGTAACCTCATCAATATCTGCCCAGGCTGACCAAATTAATAAAACAATGACAACGACAAGAACAGTAAAGAGTAATATCCGGCTACCTTTTGGCGTTTTCAGCATCATTGCTGCACTGGTATCAGACATATAGTCAAGATCATAGGAAGGCATATTATCAGCAGGTTTTGCTTTAAAAGCCCGCTCTTTTGGTCTTGCTTTAGCCGCTTTTAAACGTCCTTTCTGAGCCTGCTGGCCTTGCATTTTGGGGGCTGGTTTATTCATGCTTCAATTTTCAGTTTGCCTTCCCGCAGAGCAGCATGAACCAATTCTTTAGGCCCATCTGCCACTATTTTGCCCTGATCAACGACTATCAGCCGATCAACCAACTCAAGCAGTGAGGCTTTATGCGTTACTAGCACTAAGGTTTTATGTGCCAACTGCCCCATCAATTTCTGCTTCATTTGCATTTCACTGGTGTTATCCATCGAGCTACTGGGTTCATCCAACAGTAAAATAGGAGGATCAAGCAAAATAGCCCTGGCTAGTGCAATACTCTGACGTTGCCCACCAGAAAGATTGCTACCTCGCTCTCCCACCATTAAATCCAAACCATCAGGATGTTTATTAGCAAAATCTGCAACTCCCGCTATTTCTGCTGCTCTGATAATAGCGGCGTCATCAACAAAGTGAGCACCCAGTGAAATGTTATCTTTAACAGAACCATAAAATAAAACGATGTCTTGTGGTACACAGCCAATGTTATGGCGTAAATCCGAAGGGTTCACTTGCCGTAAATCAATACCATCAATTCTCACGGCCCCTTCATCAGGCTGATAAAGCCCTAGAATTAACTTTTCTATGGTGGTCTTACCTGAGCCAATCCTGCCTATAATAGCCACTTTTTCACCAGTTTTAATTTTAAAGCTAACACTATTCAGTGCTCTAATTTGCTGGTTAGGATAGGCAAAACTGACACGATCAAAGTCAATATTACCTTCAAATTTTGGGCGGTTAACAAAACGCTTGTCGTCTGGATTTTCTCCTGGCAGTTTCATCACCTCATTTAACCCCATAAAGGCAGATTTTGCCTGGTTATAGCGTGTAGATAATGAAGCCACCTGAGCCATTGGCGCTAAACAACGACCTGCCAGCATAACAGTGGCAATTAGCCCACCCATGCTGACCTCGCCTTCTGCAATCAAATAAACCCCTAAAGCGACAATGCCAACAGTGGACATCTGCTGTACATAGGTGGCAACTGCTCCAGCAGAAGCCGATAATAATTTGGTTTTTACCCCCCATTTAGCAATATTGCCAACCGCCTGTTCCCATTTATATTGCACTTCGCTTTCAGCTCGGGCTATTTTCAATGCTTCTAGCCCAGTCAAACTTTCTATTAAAGTTGCGTTTTTCTGGGCAGAAGTACGCAAAGTTTGCTCAATGGAGTCTCTCAATGGTGCTTGGATCAAGTAGCCATACACGCCTATGATGATGATGCCGATAACAGGAATCCAAACCAGCGGGCCAGCAATGACTGCAATAATCAGCAAAATAATAACAACAAACGGCAAATCAACTACTGCGGTAATGCTGGTAGATGTAATAAAATCTCGAATACTTTCAAACTCTTGCAGGTTTTTTGCAAAAGAACCCACCGAAGTAGGATTTGCAGACATTTTTATGCCTAAAACCTGAGAAAATATTTTAGCCGACAGCAAAATATCGGACTTTTTCCCCGCCAAATCAATAAAATAACTGCGCAACATTTTTAGTAAGAAATCAAAGCTAAATACAATAATAGCTCCTACTGCAAGCACCCATAAGGTATCAAATGCCTGATTAGGGACAACACGATCATATACATTCATGACAAACAGGGGTGATGCCACTACAAAAATATTAATTAACAGAGAAGCAAACAGCACATCCCGATAAATTTTCCAAGAGCCTTTCAAGGTATTCCAAAACCAGTGGCCTTTTTCTTCCTGTAGATGTGCAGCAGTACGTTTATCGTATCGAAACTGCTCTTTTATAAAAAATGCATAGCCACTATAACGCTGCTCCAATATTTGGATAGAGACTTTTTTTTCTGCGTCGCCTGCTTCTGGAATAATTATTCTAGCTGCACCTGCCTTATGGTTAACATCAACCAATACGATTGCAGTTTGATCCTCCAATAACAATACAGCGGGAGTCACCAAAGAACTAATGGATTTAAAAGGACGTTTGATCAACCGTGCAGATAAACCCGCTCGTTCTGCAGCACGAACAAATAAAGCAGGTGTCAAATAACCATTTTCCAACGGCAAACCAGCACGTAGCGAGTCTTCCGAATGGGCTCGACCAAAAATTTTAGTAAGAATAACCAGGCTGGCCAATAATGGGTCAAAAAAGGTTGAGTCATCAGATGACACTTGCCAGTTTTGCTTTTTCTTTACAGCTTGAGATTGCGCTTCAGCCATGAATAACATTTACCCTAATCATTTATGCCACACAACACCGATTACGACCGGTTTGTTTAGCTTCATATAGTGCTTTATCAGCACGGTCGAACACCACTTTTGGGGACTCATCCCCTTCACGGCAAGCTGCTAAACCAAATGATGCAGTAATTTGCAGTTTATTGCCCTGATAATGAAATGGCGCGTCTGCAATTCCCTGTCTTACACTATCCATAACGCTCTTAGCATCTACAATATTAGTGTTTGGCATAATAATGACAAACTCTTCTCCCCCATAACGAGCGATAAAATCAACTTCTCGTAGTCGCTTATTAAGTTGCTTCGCAATAATTTTCAATAAGTTATCACCAGCTAAATGACCATAGTTGTCGTTTATTTTCTTAAAAAAATCAACATCGGCGACAGCAAAAACCAATGGTTGCTGATAGCGTTTCCATCTCGCAAACTCATACCTGGCTCGCTCTTCATAGGCTTGCCGATTGGCAATGCCTGTTAGAGTATCCTCTAATGCTTTCGCTCGCTCTTTATAAAGGGTGTTTTCTAGTTCTTTAGTTTGCGTTTCCATTTGAGAAACTCGCTGAACTAGCTGAGTTAACTGATCTGTAAGGCTGGGTGGGTTATCCAGTTGTGTATGCTGACTTTCTAGCGACTCTAAAACTTTATCAAGTTGATTACTAACAACTTGTTTTAAGTCTTCAAGATCTGTGGCTTGTTCTACTGAGTTTTGCAGCTCACCTAAATCTTGTTGTATCAGTTGATTATATCTATCAGCTGATTCCAGTGCTTGTTGATAATCTGCCTGTGCTTCAACTGCGGTACTTTGAAACGTATGCAGTCGTTCGTTTAAGGTTTTTAAATAATGCTCAAACTCAGCTTTTAGTTCACCAATAGTTGCCAGAATAATAACGTTGACGGTTTCTAATGCTGGCACCAATTCAAACCAGGTGAGCCCTTGCTCGGTCTTTTTTTTCAAATACTGCGAATCATCAACGACCGATTCAGGAACAGCTAACTGGTTAAGTAGCACAGCGAGGCACTCCCCCACATGCTCAATGATAGTCGTAAATTTTTGCTCTAAAGCCGTCACCTGCTCAGACTCATGCATTTGAGCAAACCTCTGTTCACTCACTTCTGCTGCTACTGTCGGTGCTACTTGCTGGTCAGGCTGCACAACTGTTGTTTCATTGGCTGAATCCAGCTTCTTGTTTTTCAGTTCATCGCTGACAGCCTGCTCATCTTCACTGGAATCAGCCTTATGCTCTGTACTTCCTGCTTCTTCAGATTCAGCACCAAACAAACGCTGCCAAAGGCCTTTGCCAGGCTCTTTTGTGTCTGCTTCAAGGTCAGTACTTCCCTGCTGAACCGTAGGCAATGTTTCAGCTACCAACTCAGCAAACTGCTCTATTAGCTGAGGCAGCTCACTATAAGAAAGGCTTTGCTGTTTTATTTGCTTGCGGTACTGTTTTATTTCCTTACTGGTTTGCTTTCCCAGCTCAATGTTATTAAAAGCATCCAGAGCTGTTTCCAAAGCACTAATTGTCTGCTGCCGATAGTTACCTTCAATGACTGGTTCAGCAGCTTCCTGCAAAGTCTCAAGAGGGCGGGAAATATCTAAAGATAAATTTTCACCCCGTAGAGCCTTATTAAATCGTGTTAGTTCAACATCTAACGCAGGGTGTAATCCATGACATGCCAAATTAACTACCAATAAAGCCTTCCTTAGCTGGTCAATTTTTTCTATGGCAGTTTGCTCCAGCTTATCCAGCTCAGCCAGCTTGTCAGCATATTTATTACGCCAATGTTGCGAGTCTTCGGATGTTGCATTTAGTCCTGTCATACTAAGCTCAACCCTGATGCCTGCTAGTGAAACCTCAAGATCCTAGAATCAGTATAGTCAGCTGTTTAATAAGGCCTAAAAAAGCAGGAACTATGTGAGGCTGTCTGGTGGTTTTAAAACAAAAGTCAGGCTAAAGGGAGGCACAAAAGTGGATAGCAAATAACGCCAGGGTAGAGATCAGCGTTATAAAAGTTTTAATTCAAGTGCGACTGGTAGGTGGTCAGACATGGGCATATCAACCACACTTATATTTTTAACCAGCAAGTTATTGCTCACCAGTATATGATCTAAGGCACGGTTTGGCTGCCAGCTAGGGAAGGTATTCAAGTTATTTTGCACTGATACCAGATTAGTATTGCTCAGCGGCGAGTGGTCAAGAAGCTGCTCAGCATGGGTATTCATGTCACCCATTAAGATCACTTTAGGGTGATCGCCTACCAGCTCTCGGATATAAGACAACTGCCGATTTCTACTGCGGCTACTTAACGATAAATGCATCATTACAACCAATAATGCAGCGTTACCATGACCTAGCTTTGCAACAATGGCTCCTCTACCAGGAAATCGACCAGGAAGCTTATGGTCTTCTAAAATATCAGGATCGACTCGACTTAGCAGCCCATTACTATGTTGAGCAAACTTTCCTAAATTACGGTTTAGCTGTTGATACCAAAAAGGAAACCCTGCTCGGCGAGCCAGATACTCAATTTGGTTAATATGACCAGATCGAATGCTACCCCCATCTGCTTCCTGAATAGCAACTAAATCATAGTCACGCAGCAAGTGACTGATTCGATTCAGATTTTCATCCCGTCCATGGTGTGGTAGCACATGCTGCCAGCCTCGGGTGACATAGTGACGGTAGTGCTGAGTATTAATGCCTACCTGAATATTAAAGCTCAGCAATCTTAAAGTGTCTTTTTCTGTTAAACAGGATTTCAGTTCAGCATGCTCAGACTCAAACTCAGTATGAGCTAGCTCAGGTGCTACTTGCACTTGAGAGGTAACAAACTGCTTTAGCGTCCTTACCGAAGTACGCAGCATCTGTGGTTTCCTTCGCCATCGAGACCGACTGAACATGCTTGATTAACTACCAGCTTTTAAAACCTAGAAACTACTCAGCAGCTACTGATTCGGCACTCTTTTCCTGTTCTTGCTGATCAGTGCCGCTTTGGCTAGCTGCGGAGCTTAGCTTTCGCTCCTGCTCTACCAGATATTCAGCCACTTCCAGCATTTGCTTCTCACCGCCTGCCATGGCTGCCCCTGTTCGGTATTTTCCATTAATAATAATAGCGGGAACTCCTGTTGCACGATAGCCACGTCCTTTAGAGCTTGCCAGGCGAAGTTGGTTAGCAACCCCAAACGATTTGTACTGTTTCATGAACTTTTCTTCTTCCACCCCTAGCTTCGCTAAGAGCTTTGCCATTTTTTCTGGTGTATCCAGCTTATTGTTGTTGGTATGGAAAGCTGCAAAAACGGCATCGTGAGCCTTATCATCAAGCTTAAGGGCTTCTATGGTGTAAAACAGCTGTGCATGTTTATTCCACAAACCACCAAAGGTTGCAGGTATTTTCACAAACTCAACATCATCAGGTAATTTAGCTGACCATGGTTTTACTAATGGCTCTAACTTGTAACAGTGCGGGCAGCCATACCAAAACAACTCTGCTACCTCTATTTTTGCGGGGTCAACGGTTGGAACTGGCTCAGGTAACTTAACATAGTGCTTACCTTCCTCGAACTGAGCTGCTACCGCTGCTAAAGGCATTGCCACCAATAGTACAAAGGCACGGCTGAATTTTTTTACCATTGTCTGCTTCACTCCAAGTTGTTGATAAATAATGATTGTGGTTTGACAGTAGCTTTACTAAAAAGGTTGCTCTAATCAAGCAAATAGCGTTATTTTCATCAACCAATAATAATAGGCTGCTTAATTTTAGCGCTTGATGGTAGTGATTATTAACGCTAAACACGTTCAATAAGCACTCACCACCTGCTTTCAGGGCAAGTATTTTGTGCTAGGTTTTAATCGTTTTTGTAAGCCAAGCGCAGAGCAAAACTGCTAACGGCAAGAAGCAGGTCGGTAGGTTACATTTAAAGTAGCAGAAGAACAGTTAAGCGTAATGCCAGTGCCTCCTGATTGCACAACATAGCGGAAGTCCCAGGTTTGCCCTTGCAGGCCGGAACCTAGCTCATTCGTCAAAGTAACTTGAATCGTCATTTGTGTATCATTGTCTCGAATAGGGGTAGCAGCACTAATATACACAGAGTCTTGCATCTTGCTGATTAAGTCTACAACCGCTAAATCGGCTGTTTGAGGCATACTACCCAAGCCAACATAGGCGTCCAATAAGTCAGCTTTACCTGTGCTGGCAAAATTTAATATCTCTGTCGTTTTCGAGCGAATGCTGTAATTTAAATAGGATGGAATAGCAATTGCTGCCAGAATGCCAATAATTGCTACAACGATCATCAACTCAATTAAAGTAAAGCCTGTTTTGTTAAAATATTTCATTAATATAATAACAGCCAATGATATAAATAGAGGTTATCTACTAAGTGTAGTATTAAACATTGAATAGCGCTTATTTTGACCTAGAAGTTATAAGCCAGGAACAGCTTATTAGCTATTTCAGGTATACCACTAGCCATCTATTTGTCTCCTTTATATTTCTCTACTTTTAAGGCTTTATTTAATTATTTAACTATTATATTTAACAGCCAACTGCCTTTATCGGGTAATGCGATAGCCTTACTTTAGAAGGAGTACCCCGTGAAAGCCATATCATCACTTTTTATGAGCTATTGCTTAATTGCTTCTACTACCTGGGGAGATGAGCGTAAACCAGCCATAGTCCATCTTACCTTACCCAGTAGCTGGAGCATTACTGAATCAAATATCCAAAGCAAGCAAGAAGACCAAGGCAAAACTACTTATGTGGCTCAGCTTGATGATCAAGACCATTTTGAGGCTCACAAAGATCGCACTTTAAGCGTGTTTGCTATTGCTGTTTCACCCAATGATGGCGACGCCAAAACACCTATAGAGTTTCAAAAACAAACAAAGTATGAAGGTACCACAGAGCCTATTAAAGCTGTCTATGAGATAAACATTGCGGGAGAGCAGTTTGCTGTTTCCGAAACTAAAACAATCCTACAAAAATATGAAACCATTGAGAAAAATTATGTTGCTTTTAAAGGTCCTTGGGTAGTTGAAGCGATGGTTGTATGTGCAGTAAGAGAAAGTTGTGTGGAGTTTGAACAGGTTCTTTCAAAAATAGAGTTAGGCCCAAAAGCACAAGATTAGGCGCTTTACATTGCTGGCTACTAACTAATAGGTATGAAACTAAGAGAGGCCGCTAAGCTGCCTTTCTTAGTTTTCATTCAACGCCAGATTATTACTTGTACAACCCTTGAACATAGTAAGATAGTGCCTGAATTTCTTTGTTGCTCAGCTTCTCAGCGATTGCCCTCATAATTTTGTTGTCACCATCATTGATTCGATCACCTTCACGGAAGTCTGTCAGCTGCTTGGCAATATATTTAGCATGCTGCCCTGACAAACGTGGAAACCCAGCATGATCATTACCTTTTCCTGTTGGCATATGACAAGCTGCACAAGCAGGAACACCTTTTTTCAGGTCTCCAGCTCGATAAAGCCTTTCTGCTAGTTTTAAGTCAACCGCGCCTTTACTGTCTTTTGGCTCTACCTTGTTTTTAGGCACCACGCTTAAAGGAGCTGGTTGACTCGCGTAAAAAGCAGCAATATCGGCAATATCCTGTTCAGACAGGTTGTCTGTCATACCGGTCATCTCCAGTACAACCCGCTCTTTGCTTTTAATATCAGTAATTTGTTTGATTAAGTAACGCTCACCTTGTCCAGCAAGATTTGGGAAGTTATCCGCTGCACTTACACCAGTTGGGCCATGACAAGCACCACAAACAGCTGCTTTTTCTTTTCCTGCGTTCTTGTCACCAGCGGCATGGGCCAGGCCTGTCACACCGATTGTCAACATCACGCCTATCAAAACTTTTTTCATCAGCTAATCCAAACTTTATTACGTTGATATTGCAGTACACCCAGCCCGGGCTACACGACAGTTTGCCAAGCATATTATTTATACAAATTACTTGACGCTTGTTAACAGTAGCCCTGTTTACTAAAGCTATACTTGTTGTATTAGCTATGCACTACCAAGACCTTTGTTAAACAATTTTCTACAGACCATAGACGATGAATCAGTCGGCAGTTTCACTATTTCATCAACTGCTATGGCAAATCGGCGCCATTATATACTATTCTCTGCCGCAACGTGAACGCTGTCCGAGCCCGAATACTTCATAAAGTTATGTATAATCTCGCTTGCCCCTTGATTCCACAGGCAATACCCTTTTAGGCGCTCGTAATTCAACCCAGTATTATTATGTAGCTAACAATCAATATGACTGAGCCAAATCAACGCACTCTTATTAATTTTCAAAAAGCACAATTTTTAACCAGCGCCAGCAACTTGTCTCAATGCCCAGAAGATATTGGTTATGAGGTTGCTTTTGCAGGCCGTTCCAATGCAGGAAAGTCTAGCGCACTTAATACTTTGACTGGTTCAAAAAAGTTAGCTCGTACCAGTAAAACACCAGGTCGCACCCAATTGATTAATTTTTTCTCTATTTCTGATCAGCAGCGCTTGGTCGATCTACCCGGTTATGGTTATGCCAAAGTACCCGAAGAGATGAAAAAGCAATGGCAATACCACCTGGAGCAATACTTAAGTCAGCGCCAATGCTTGATGGGTATAGTATTAATGATGGATATTCGCCACCCACTAAAAGAGTTTGACCTGATGGTGATGCAGTGGGCCAACTCTTGTGAAATGCCATTACATATCCTGCTGACCAAAGCCGATAAATTGAAATACGGTGCAGCTAAGCAAGCATTGAATAAACTGCAATCAATTATCGGCAGTTACCATAACCCAATTAGTGTGCAATTGTTTTCAGCTTTAAAGAAAACAGGTGTCGATGAGTTACGGGTAAAGCTATCGGGGTGGTTGCAGGAGGATTAAGTTGATAAAGAGTTAGCCTTATCCACCCTCCCCCTTTGAAAAAGGGGGAGTGAGGGGAATTTCATGAAAGCTTGCAACGCACCTCAAGTAACTTTAAATCCCTTAACCCCCTTTTTTCAGCCGCTGTCGTAAAAGGACGTTGAAAATTAGCCTAGTGTCCAATATGGAATAACAGGATATTCTTCCACCACTCATGAAGTGCCATCCCTGGCCCATCAAGAGCTAAAAGGCATCTGTGCCTTAGTCACCCCATATCCGCTAGCTTTTTACGACAACCTGTTCAAAGGGCGAAACAGTTTTCGCCCCCAAAACACAATCCATATAGTTCACCATCTATCTAAATAGATAGTTTTCATCTACACAAACATTACCCACCACACTCATTTAGAACAAAAAGCCAAGAAAAAACAGCTATATAGATCCAAATCTAAGCATTGGCACAATAACTGCTTTCAGTAGTTAAGAAATTAAAGTTTTTAGTTACGCAGTAAAAGGTTTTATGACAGATTCAAATTTACCAAAACACACTATCGAAGTACCTGAGCTTTCCCTAGTTATGTTAATGGGAGCATCTGGCTCCGGTAAGTCTACTTTTGCTAAGCAACACTTTTTACCCACTGAAGTTATTTCTTCTGACTTTTGTCGAGGTTTAGTAGCGAACGATGAAAATGATCAAAGCGCATCAAAAGAAGCCTTTGATGTTTTGCATTTAATAGCCGATAAGCGCCTACAGCGAGGGTTGCTTACCGTTATTGATGCTACCAATGTACAAGCTGAAGCAAGAAAATCCTTATTAAAAATTGCCAAAACCAATCATTGTTTGCCTGTAGCTGTGGTTTTAAATACTCCTGAGAAAGAATGCCATGAGCGAAATCAGTCGCGACCTGACCGCCAGTTTGGCCCTCATGTAGTTCGCAACCAGGCCAGGCAATTAAGAAGCTCATTAAAAAGGCTAAAAAAAGAAGGTTTCCGCTATACCTATGTGCTAAGCCCAGAACAAATAGAGAAAGCGCAAGTTAAACGAATGCCGCTTTGGACGAATAAAAAATATGAGCAAGGGCCATTCGATATTATTGGCGATATTCATGGTTGCTTTGATGAGCTACTGTTGTTGTTGGAAAAACTGGGTTATCAAATTAATAAAACTGATAATCACGAGCTTACTTATCAAGTGACTGCGCCAGTAGGACGAAAAGTTATATTTTTAGGTGACTTAGTTGATCGAGGCCCAAACAGCAACCATGTCTTAAGACTGGTAATGGATATGGTGGCGCAAAATACAGCCATTTGTATTCCAGGTAACCATGAAAATAAATTACTGCGAAAATTATCCGGCAAAAATGTCAATTTAAGTCACGGCTTAGCCGAAACTATGGAACAATTGGCTGAAGAAACACCAGAGTTTATCGAAAAAGTAAAAGATTTTATCAATAGCCTGGTTAGTCATTTTGTTCTGGATGACGGCAAACTGGTAGTCGCTCATGCAGGGATGAAAGAAGCTTATCAAGGTCGTGGCTCTGGTACCGTTCGTTCATTCGCTTTATATGGTGAAACCACGGGAGAAAAAGACGAATATGGCTTACCAGTACGTTATAACTGGGCTAAGGATTATCGCGGTAAGGCACTGGTCGTATATGGTCATACTCCAGTACCTGAAGCTGAGTTTTTCAATAACACCATTTGCTTGGATACAGGTTGTGTATTTGGCGGTGAATTAACTGCAATGCGCTACCCAGAAAAAGAGCTGTTAAGCGTACCAGCAAAACAGGTTTATTATGAACCATCCAAGCCTTTAAATCCTGAGTCATCATTATCTTCGCAGCAGCAGGATGATGAAGTCTTAAATATTGAAGATGTCACAGGTAAGCGTTTCATCAAAACTAGCATTAAAAATGCAATTTGTGTTGAGCCATACTATGCAGCTGCGGCATTAGAACAGTTAAGTCGTTTTACTGTGCATCCCAAGTGGTTAAATTATTTACCACCGACAATGTCACCCTGTGCAACCAGTAAATTACCTGAATTATTGGAACACCCACAAGAAGCTTTTGATTATTACGAAAGCCAGGGTGTGCTACAGGTAGTTTGCGAAGAAAAACATATGGGCTCTCGGGCAATTGTGCAGGTATGTAAAACAGCTGACGTCGCAGAAAAACGGTTCGGAATTACATCAGGTGAACAGGGGATTTGTTACACTCGAACTGGCCGACGCTTTTTTAATGATAAACAGTTAGAAACTGAGTTTATCCAGCAAGTGGCTAACAGCATTACTCAAGCAGGTTTATGGGATGAGTTAAATACTGACTGGATGACATTAGACTGCGAATTAATGCCCTGGTCTGCCAAAGCGATGGAATTAATCAGGCAGCAATACGCCTCTGTGGGTAGTGCAGCTAATGCTATTTATCCAGCAATGACTGAAACTTTAAAAAAAGCAGAAAATCGTGGCCTATCTGTAGAGGTCCTATTACAAAAAGCAACAGTTGCTACTGAAAATGCGAAAGCATTTCGTGAATCTTATCAGCACTATTGTTGGCCTGTGAATGGATTAGCTGATATCAAGCTAGCCCCCTTCCATGTCATGGCTACTGAAGGTGCTGTGCATAGTGATAAAGATCACCTATGGAATATGCGTTTAATAAAGCAGCTGGCTGATAACAGTAATGGATTGATTCAAACGACCACTTATAAAGTAGTGGATTTAACCTTACCCAATGACCAACAACAAGCGATCGACTGGTGGCACAATTTAGTAGCCAGTGGTGGTGAAGGTATTGTAGTCAAGCCTATGGAGTTTATCTGCAAAGGTGAAAATGATTGGGTTCAACCGGCGCTAAAAGTAAGAGGGCCTGAATATTTACGCATTATTTATGGGCCTAATTACTCAATGCCAGAACATTTATATGAATTAAAAAAGCGCGGTTTGGGCAAGAAGCGTCGTTTGGCCTTAAGGGAATTTGCCCTTGGTATTGAAGCGTTGGATCGTTTTGTTCATAAACAACCATTACGTGAAGTTCATGAGTGTATTGTTGGGTTAGTGGCCTCAACGACAGAACCAGTTGACCCTAGATTATAAGTGGTAAAGTAGAATGTTATTGAATATCACCTTACATAAAGATCAGGCTACTGATTATCAGCCTGCCGACTTAGGCTTTTTACTGCATAAGCACCCTGATAAAGTTCAGGAGTTTGAATTAAGCTATGGCAAAGCCCATGTACTTTATCCTGAGTTAACTGAGCAATTTTGTACTGCTAGTTTAATGGTGGAAGTTGATCCTATTAGCTTAGTTCGTAGTTTTAAAGGACCTGCCAGTAGTCGCCAGCTGGAACAATATGTTAATGATCGGCCTTATGTGGCTAACTCTTTTTTAAGTGTGGCTATTGCTAAAATATTTCGCTCTGCTATGGCAGGCCAGTGTCAACATAAGCCTGAACTAGTTGAAGCCAAATTGCCTTTTACCGTGGAGTTAGCCGTTCTACCATGCCGCGGTGGCACAGAGTTATTAGAAAAACTGTTCAAACCGCTAGGCTATGAAATTACTGCGGAAAAAATCGAGCTAGATAACCAGTTTACTGAGTGGGGTGATAGCCACTATTTTAAAGTTAAATTGACTAATCAGTGTCGTTTAGCAGATTTATTATCTCACCTTTATGTGTTGGTCCCTGTACTAGATAAGGATAAGCATTACTGGATCAATGAAGAGGAAATCGAAAAATTATTACGCAAAGGTGGCGACTGGTTAAAACAACACCCAGAGAAGTTTTTAATTATTCGCCGCTATTTAAACTTTAGGCAGCGTTATACACGTTTAGCTATTAATCAGTTAACTACTGAAGCAGCAGAAAATACTACTGCTGATAACCAGGAAGAACAAATTGAAAAACCATTAAGCTTAAATAAACAGCGGATTGACCAAGTATTAACAACTCTGGCCAGTTTGCCAGTAAAAAAAGTGCTCGATATGGGTTGTGGTGATGGCAAGTTATTAAAGCAATTATTTAATAACAAGCAATTCACCCAAGTAACAGGTTTGGACGTTTCCAGCCAAGCCTTGGCTATTGCAGAAAACAGATTAAAACTAGATAGGCTGCCCGAACACCAACAAGCACGGATTAATCTATTACATGGCTCGCTGTTATGCCGTGATGCGAGAATTAAAAACTTTGACGCCATTTGCTGTATAGAAGTAGTTGAGCATGTTGATGAAGACAGATTACCAGCGTTAGAAAAAGTGTTATTTGATTATGCCAAAGCACCTTATATCATAGTCACTACACCTAATAGCGAATATAATCAGCGATTTGGTTTAGAGCCTGGCCAAGTGCGTCACGCTGATCATCGCTTTGAGTGGTCAAGACAGCAATTTACTGAATGGACGCAATCTATCGCTGATAAATATCACTATAATGTAACTGTTTCAGGTATTGGTGAGGTGGACCAAGAGCTAGGGCAACCAACACAAATGGCGGTTTTTACCCTTCACGAATGATTTTTATACCCTTAGGGCACAAGTGCTTTGTTATCTTCGCTGAGGGTAACATGAGTCAACTTAAATAATAGCTTTAGAATTTCACAAAAAAGTGATAATAAAATGAGTAGTACAGTAGCGAAATTAAGGTCAAAAAACTTACTCAAAAATTCGCCTAAGTTTTTGGAAAGTAATATCCAATATGAAGTGATCATGGGCTCCGTCGCTTATGGGGTTTCCAATGATACTTCTGATATGGATATTTATGGTTTTGCAATCCCGATGAAAACCGATATTTTCCCTCACCTTGCGGGGGAAATTGTCGGTTTTGATGAGCCTAAGCAACGGTTTGAGCAGTTTCAGCAACACCATATAAAAGACCCATCAGCTATGGGCGGCAAAGGCCGAGAATACGATATCTGTATCTATTCAATAATCAAATATTTTCGGTTATTAATGGACAATAACCCTAATATTGTCGACTCATTGTTTGTACCACGTAATTGCATACTGCATACAACACCTATTGGTGAAAAAGTACGGGAAAATCGCCACTTATTTTTACATAAAGGCTGCTGGGCAAAATTCAAAGGTTATGCTTATTCGCAAATGCATAAACTGAAAACCAAAGACCCTATCGGCGGCAGAAAAGCTATCATAGAAACCTATGGTTACGATGTTAAATTTGCTTATCATGTCGTTCGTTTGTTACTGGAAGTAGAACAACTATTACTTGAAGGAGACTTGCAACTAAACCGTCATGCGGAACAACTTAAATCGGTCCACCGTGGTGACTGGGGCCTACCTGAACTGGAAGAATTTGTTGCTAGTAAAGAAAATGCACTAGAGCAGTTATTCTTAAAATCGGTACTACCAGATAAACCAGATAAAACTCAAATCAAACAACTACTGATTGAGTGTTTGGAAATGCACTACGGCTCTTTAGAAGGGGCTATCCACTTGGATAAATCTGAAATCAGGCAGGCTTTAGAACAAATACAGGCTTTGACAGGACGATTGATTAACTCAATATAAAATTGGAAACACAAACTGCAACTATTTCACAGTTTGTGTCTCTATTACCTTTATAACTCTACTAATTCCATAACACCATCCATTTCCACTGCTACCCCTTTAGGCAATTCAGCAACACCAATGGCTGCTCTGGCAGGGTATGGTTCTTCAAAATAACGAGCCATAATTTCATTGATAGTGGCAAAGTTACTCAAGTCTGTCAGGAAAATATTGAGTTTAACAATATCCTGCAAGGTTCCACCCGATGCTTCAGCCACCGCTTTCAGGTTTTCAAAAACCTGTACGGCACTTGCTTCAAAGCTGTCCGCGACTACTTCCATGGTTTCTGGATTTAAAGGAATCTGGCCAGATAGGTAAACAGTAGTGCCCACTTTTACGGCTTGTGAATAGGTACCAATTGCAGCAGGAGCTTTGTCGGTACTGATAATTTGTTTATTACTCATGTTCACTCCAATTCTTTTTCTCTATTGTAACTACAAATTTATTGTTAAAATTGATGCCCAAAACGAAGGTTTTTTTAGGCGAGACCATCAAACGATGAAGCCCTAGGAGCCTATAAGTAATAGGTGACTAGGGTGGAGAGAGCTGACAACAAAGCACTTGTACCCTAAGGGTATAAAAAGCATTCGTGAAGGGTATCAGCCTTTAATGCGTGATATTGATGTTACTCCTTTAATCGCTCGCAATTTTTTAATTGTACGAGCAAGGTGAACCCGGTCATTCACATTAATTAACAAGTGAATAACACTAAACTGGGCATCACGTTCTTCCATACTAATTTTTTCGATATTAGCATCGGTAGCCGTAATGGTTGTTGCCAGTGTGGCTACTATGCCCCGCTGATGTTCCAGCTCAACTTTCAATTCAACAGAAAACTCACCAGATACATTTTTATCCCATTCTACTTCTAGACATCTTTCTGGATTATGCCGCATTTCAACGATATTACGACATGAGTCAGTATGAATAACCATACCTCGCCCGGAGCTGACATGCCCCACCACCGGATCACCTGGAATTGGGTGGCAGCACTTGGCAAAGCTAAGCACCATACCTTCTGTTCCCCGAATCGTTAATGGCTGTTCTTTACCAGTCTCCAGCTGGCTTTTTTCATCTTGCACAGCTAAATGCCTAGCCACTAAATACGCCATTCGATTCCCTAAGCCAATATCCTGCAACATCTCATCTTTGGATTTAAAACCAAACTCTTTTAGTGAGTTTTTGATTTGCTCTGCGCTTAGTTTATCTACAGTGGTTTCAAAGCTTGCTAATGCTTTATTTAATAGTCGTTTACCCAGCGCTATAGACTCTGAGAAACGCTGCTGTTTTAAGAAGTGGCGAATATTTGCCCTTGCCTTTCCAGTAATAACAAAACTCAGCCATGTTGCATTAGGTCGTGCACCAGGAGCAGTAATGATCTCTACCGTTTGACCACTTTGCAGTGGTTGGCTTAATGAGGCCAGCTTTCGGTCTATACGACAGGCAACGCAAGTTTTACCCACATCGGTATGCACAGCATAAGCGAAGTCAACAGGAGTTGCGCCTTTTGGCAATTCCATAATATTGCCTTTCGGCGTAAATACATAAACCTCGTCAGGGAACAGGTCGATTTTTACGTTTTCAATAAACTCAAGCGAACTACCGGCATTTTTTTGTAGCTCCAGCATACCTGATAGCCAACGGCGAGTCCGGGCATGACTACCATTTAATGCTTCATCATCCGATTTATACAACCAATGGGCAGCAATACCGTTATTGGCCATATCTTCCATTTCTTGGGTGCGGATTTGAATTTCAATGGGCACACCATGCATACCAAATAATGTAGTGTGCAGTGACTGGTAACCATTAGCTTTGGGGATAGCAATGTAGTCTTTAAATCGGCCTGGAAAGGGTTTGTATAAATTATGCACCGCACCTAGTACACGATAACAGTCGTCTATGCTATCTACAATAATACGAAACGCATAGACATCCATAATCTCGGAAAAGGATTTACGCTGGTTACGCATTTTTTTATAAATGCTATAAAGATGTTTTTCACGGCCAATGACATCTGCACTAATGCCATGCTCTCCAAGTCGGCCACTAATCGCATGTTGAATTTTATTAACTAGCTCTTTACGGTTACCTCTGGCCCTAACAACAGCCTGACGAATTAAAGTCGCCCGCATCGGGTGCATTGCCTGGAAGCCAAGTTCCTCAAATTCCACCCGGATATTATTCATACCCAAACGGTTGGCAATAGGCGCATAAATTTCCAAGGTTTCTTTAGCAATACGACGACGCTTATCTGGGCGTAGCACCCCCAGTGTCCGCATATTATGCAGACGATCAGCCAGTTTGACTAAAATAACCCGAATATCTTTGGCCATGGCCAGAGCCATTTTTTGAAAATTTTCAGCTTGCTGTTCTGCTTTAGACTCAAAATGCATTTGAGTCAGCTTGCTCACACCATCTACCAACTCACCGACTGTTTCACCAAACTGTTCAGCAATTGCCTGCTTTTCGATTGCAGTATCTTCAATTACATCATGAAGCATGGCTGCCATCAGGCTTTGATGGTCCATGTGCATATTGGCAAGTATGTTGGCAACCGCCAGTGGATGGGTAACATAAGGCTCACCACTACGGCGGCGCTGACCAAAATGAGCCTGCTCCGCATAGTAATAAGCTCGACGAACACAGTGAATCTGGCTACGATCGAGATATGTATAAAGTCGCTCAGCTAATGCATCAATGGTTGGCAATACTCGCCTCCTGATCTTCTGCAAAAATACGACAGCAGCAACCACAACTGAACCAAAAGGTTAATTTGCACATAAAACCCATACTTTCTTTACCCTGGGGTTGCAAAGTGTAGTGTTGCGACACCCTCCTTTTTTACAGGGTTTAATTAATAGACACCAAACTCCAGCCATAAGTTGATGTGGGGTTAGCCGTTTTCAGCACCCATGCTATCAGCGTGCTTTTCCTGCTCTTCAAGCATGTCTGGCTTGATTAAGCCTGCTGAGATTTCTCTTAATGCCATTACTGTTGGTTTGTCATTTTCCCAGTCCAACAAAGCATCTTTACCACCAGTGGCAAGTTGGCGTGCCCGCTTGGTAGCAACCATTACTAACTCAAAGCGGTTATCTACATTATCAAGACAATCTTCCACAGTGACTCGAGCCATGACCTACTCCCAATATCCCAAATATCAATAAAAGTTACTTAACTCAGACAGCCCCAAAGGCATTCTTTTCAAGGCGCCCAATATAAAAAATAGCCGCTCAGTTTACTTAATCACCAGCTATTATGACAAGAGTTCAGTCAGTAATTGCTGATGCCTCATCTGTTGTTTAGTTAATTGTTGCCGGCTTGCTATCACAATGGCCTGTAGTTGCTGCAATGCCTGATCAAAGTCATCATTAACCACTAAGTAGTCATACTCGACATGATGGGTCATTTCATCTACAGCAGCAGCCATTCGCTTATTGATCACACCATCATCATCTTGCCCCCGCTTTTCCAGGCGATCCTGTAGTGCAGCTTTTGATGGCGGCAAAATAAATATGCTCATTGCGTCAGGTAACAGCTCCCTAACCTGCTGAGCACCCTGCCAATCGATTTCTAAAATAACATCTATTCCATTGGTTAATTGCTGTTCAACCCATTGCTGAGAGGTACCATAGTAGTTGCCAAACACATTAGCACTTTCCAGAAAGGCTGATTGATTAAGCATCTGTTGAAACTGTTCAACACTAACAAAATGATAATTAACACCATCTTGCTCACCAGGCCGCTGTGGTCGGGTAGTATGAGATACCGACACACAAACATCCCCAGTCGTTTCTATCAGAGCTTTTACCAAGCTGGTTTTTCCCGCCCCAGAGGGCGCAGAAATAATAAATAGGGTTCCGATACTTTTGTTCATATTACTCAATGTTCTGGACCTGCTCTCGCATTTGCTCAATGAATACTTTCAGATTAACCGCACATTGAGTGGTATCTGCATTGATTGATTTCGAGGCTAAGGTGTTGGCTTCTCGATTCAGCTCTTGCATTAAAAAGTCAAGGCGACGGCCAACTGCTTCTTTAACATCCAGCACCCGTCGTACTTCTGTTATATGCGTTGCAAGCCGATCCATCTCTTCGTCAACATCCGCTTTTTGCGCCATTAACACTAGTTCTTGCTCAAGCCGGTTAGAGTCTATTTCAACTTTGGCCTCTTCCAGCCGCTGAACGATTTTTTCCCGCTGGATTTTTATCAAGGCTGGCATCATTGCTCGCACACTGCTGACTTCTTGTTCGATTTGGGTCAGCCGCTTTAAGATAAACTGCTTTAATTCTAGTCCTTCTCTACTGCGAGTTTCATTTAAGCTAACAACAGTCTGTTCAAACTCAGCGAGTGCCGTTTGATGAATACTGGTCAAATCAACTTCCTGCTGCTGCATTACACCTGGCCATTCTAATACTGACAATGGGGCTACAGGGGTAACATTAGGAAACAGCCGCTCAATCTGACGACAGGCTTTTGCAATGTTTTTTGCTAATGGCTCATTAATTGACAGTTCACCTTCTTGGTTTACCACCAAGTCATAGCGCAAAAAACACTCAACCTTGCCACGAGATAAATGCTTTCGGATGATTTCTCGAAGAGCAGGCTCAATTTCACGAAAGGCTTCTGGCAGCCTGAGTTGAGGCTCTAAATAACGATGATTAACCGAGCGCAGCTCCCAGACCAGAGATCCCCAGGCTTGCTTAGTTTCACGCCGCGCATAGGCAGTCATGCTTCGGGTCATGATAACGTCCCAAATTAGCTTTAAAATTTTTATTCTAACCTGAACATATAACTATAGAGTAGAGCTTGTTGACGTTTATCTGAAAGTACACCCAATCAACAAGCTAGTTAGTATTTACTTTTTGACTGCTTTATAGTCTGCCGTAAATTTACCAAGAGCCAACTCCCCAAAAACACCTCCCTCTTTTCATAATAGCCAGCACTTCCTATATAATACCCACCAAGTTTTTCAATTGAGTGTCGTTTTAAACGACAGTCTTTTCCCACCTGTCAGCCTATTGTAAGGAATTCCTATGCGTCCCAGCGGCAGATTATTTGATCAGTTACGAGCAGTAAAAATTACTCGAGAATATACTAAACATGCCGAAGGCTCCGTATTGATTGAGTTTGGTGACACTAAAGTTATTTGTAATGCATCAGTGACAGAAGGCGTGCCTCGCTTTTTGAAGGGGCAAGGGCAAGGCTGGGTAACCGCTGAGTATGGCATGTTACCCCGTTCTACTAATGAGCGTATGGGAAGAGAAGCTTCCAGGGGCAAGCAAGGGGGGCGTACGCTAGAAATTCAAAGGCTAATTGGCCGATCCTTGCGTGCAGCAATTGACCTAAAAAAGCTAGGTGAGTTCACCATTCAGCTGGACTGTGATGTTATTCAAGCTGATGGAGGTACTCGAACGGCCTCTATTACTGGTGCTTGTGTAGCTATGGTGGATGCTATTCGTTATTTACAACGAAATAAAAAGCTGACAACTGATCCACTTAAGCAATTGATAGCATCCGTATCAGTTGGCGTATATCAAGGGCAACCCGTGCTAGATCTTGACTATATTGAAGACTCCAATGCTGAAACTGATATGAATGTAGTGATGGCTGAGAGTGGTGGACTAATAGAGGTGCAAGGAACAGCTGAAGGGGCACCGTTTAATCGTACTGAAATGAATCAAATGCTCGACTATGCTGAACGCGGCATTGCCGAGCTGATTGAGTTACAGCGACAAAGCCTAGCAGAGTAGTTGTTGATAAGCTTTTTTAACAAACACTTTTTGATACGTTTTTTCGATAAAGATAAAGTAGAGAGAAAACCACTCTCTACTTTCCAGATGTGATTAAGTCATTAGCTCCCAATCGTAGTCAACAATAACCGGCGCATGGTTGGAAAATGCCTGTCCCGTATAAATACCTGCATTAAGCACTGTATGACGCATACCTTGTGTGGCTAGTGTGTAGTCATAACGGCAGCCCTGGTTTTCCTCCTTGGCCTCAACTGAAGGCCACCAACTATATTTACCTGCTTCACGGTCTACTTCTCTATAAGTATCAAGTAAGCCAATTTCATCATTTAAATAGCTTAGCCAGTTACGCTCTTCTAGCAGAAAACCACTCTGCTCCTGTTGTGTTCGCCAATCAGCCACATCAATTTTCTGATGAGCAATATACCAACTACCACAAATTAAAAATTCTCGTCTTTTGCGCTTTTGCTTTTCAAGATAGCCAGCATATTGCGTTAAAAAATGCTGTTTATCCGCCAAGCTACACTTATTATTTAAGCCACCCTCTTGCTGGGAAGCTGCATTAGGTAATAACAAGCTGGCAATGCTCACTTTGTCAAAGTCAGCTTGAACATAGCATCCTGCATTGTCTGCCAGCTCAAACCCTAAACCTCTGATAATAGCCTTAGGCGGGATTCGGCTATAAATCACAACACCTCCAACAGTGGGATCAATAGCTGAAAAACAGTAAGGCTCATAGTCCTTCAGGTTAAAGTCACTGGTCTCGATTTGATATTCATCGGCATTGGTATTTTGCAAGCAAATAATATCGGCATCTTGCTGGGCCACCCATGTAAAAAAACCCTTTTCCTTTGCCTTTTGAATACCTTCTAAATTAAAGCTGATAATCCTCATACGTAGCCCCTTTTTAAAGGAGAGTGTATGATACCCGAGATGTTGCCTTTGCAAAAATAGCGTGTTAACCAGCGCTTGTAGCTGATCAATTAAAGAGCACACTATCAGTGAATTATGGCCTTTCTTGAATGACAGCGACAGGTATTACAAAAGTGTTAATTTAATTTTTGTAGTAGTTATGTAGGTTTCTACTGTTGAGTCCATGGCAGTGACACCTGCTCAACAAACAGTGCAACTTTTAACGCTCACATTCCCCTGCCTTCTTAAGCCATAATCACTATGTAAAAGGTGTCTGTTTCTGCCTAAGCTTTAAGTAAAGGGGATGATAAAACCTGGGAAGCTTATGGAAAATTATCAACAAGCATTTATCGAATTTGCTATTAAGCACAATGTTTTACGGTTTGGTGAATTTACCTTGAAATCAGGCCGTATCAGCCCCTACTTTTTTAATGCCGGACTTTTTAACACTGGCCAGGCTCTTGCCCAACTAGGCCAGTTTTATGCTGCAGCATTACAGTCAACTAACCTCTCTTTTGATGTCATCTTTGGGCCTGCTTATAAAGGCATCCCTCTGGCAGCGAGCACCGCTGTTGCCCTCGCTAACGGCTATAACAAAGACTTCCCCTTTGCGTTTAACCGAAAAGAAGCCAAAGATCATGGCGAGGGTGGAACAATTGTGGGCGCTCCATTAAAGGGTAAGGTGCTCATTATTGATGATGTAATTACCGCCGGCACAGCCATACGAGAGGTCATGTCTATTATTGAAGCCGCTGGTGCTGAGCCAGCTGGCGTATTAATTGCTTTGGATAGACAAGAAAAAGGCAAGGGAGAGCTATCTGCTATCCAGGAGGTTGAAAAAGACTTTGGTGTTCCAGTGCTCAGTATTGTGAACCAGTTACAAATTCTCGATTTTGTTAAACGCGATGAGAATTTAATAGAATATGCTAATGCCATTGACGATTATCGTTTACGTTATGGCATAAACAACTGATGTAGTCTAAGGGCAATAAAGTTGGAAGTTTCTCTGCAATTCTCAAGGTGGTGCCTTGCAATTTCACTAGTTTGTCAGCTGCTCGTTAGCTCAGTAGAAGCTGAAAGCCGACGCTTTTATAAATATAAAAACGAGCAGGGCCAAACAGTTATCAATAGTAGTATACCGCCCAAGTATGCAAAAAAAGGGTATACGGTTATTGATACCAGAGGCCGAGTAATACAAGTCGTGGCTCCTGAGCTTACTCAGGAGCAAATTCTGGAAAAAAAGCAACGAGAGTTGTTAGAGCAAGCCAAGCGAGAGCAGGAAGAGCAGCAAAAACAGGCCGATCAGACTTTATTGCGACTATATAGTTCAGTTGAAGATGTTGAGCGAGCCATGGAACGACAGCTCAACGAGATTAGCGGACGGATTAGTGTCATTCAAGGCAATATTCAGCGCTTACAAAAACAAAAAGCTGACAAGCAAGCCAGAGCAGCCAACATTGAGCGAGCAGGCCGAACCGTACCCAAGCGATTATTAGACTCAATTAAAGAGCAAGAGCAAGAAATTACTGGCTTATTAAAACAGGTTGAAGACAAACAAAAAGAGCAAGTGCACGCCAAAGCCAAGTTTGCCAAGGATGCAAACAGGTTAAAAGTACTACTTGGGCTGGAGCAATCAAACGGCTCTAAAACAGACAATGGTGTTAAGGTAGCCAAACAAGACTTACTGGGAAACTGGAAGTCTACTCAAACCACAGAAGACAAGCATGAGTGGGTTCTCAACCCAAAAGGCACTTTTACCTGGATGAGAAAAACACTAACAGGTGAGCGAGTTGTATTGGATGGCAAGTGGAAGCTACGCAACCAAAACCAGTTAATTTTTAATGTAAAACTTGAGCAAAATACCGATAATAGTGGAACTACTACGACCTCAAAACAAAGTAAAACCTTATACATAGGTCTTACCTCATACAAAAATAATAAAATCACAATCCAATATAGTAATCAGCAAATCACTCTGCAAAAACAATAAGAAATGTGTTGGGTATTTTTACAAAGAAAGACTAGTTATTATGCTCAATGAGAGGGGTATAGATAGGTATAAGACAAGTCAAGGGACTTCTGATACAAACAAAAGTCCCTTTTGTTTTGAGTGGCATGCAAATGAAATAACAGTTTTAGTTATTCACTTTTAAATACTGCACTGGCTAACAGTGGCCACTGATCTGACCAGAACTCAGTAGGTGGGCGTTTAAACTCACTGCGTACATATTGACTAATTCGCCCCTCAGCAGCTGCCAGCAGTAAATTAGCTCCACCTGTGAGAGTAAGGTTGGTACGCAACCCTTCTCTAACTTCTGCTTCACGAATTATTTGTTTTAGCTGGGTTTCAAGACGATCAAATAACTGAATTACTCTATTTCTTAACCGCGCTGTTTCACCCGCTAAAGCATCACCCGTCAAGATTCGTGTAATTCCTGGGTTTTTCTCAGCAAATGCAAGCAGCATGCTTAATATTTTTTCACATCGTCTGATCGCAGTTTGCTCTTCATTAACAATTAAATTAATTCGAGAAAAAATAGTTTCTTCAATAAATTCAATCAACCCTTCAAACATCTTTGCTTTGCTGGGGAAATGCCGATAAAGCGCTGCTTCTGAAACCCCAACTTCCTTAGCTAACTTTGATGTTGTTATCCTCGCTCCCGGACTGGTTTCTAACATAGTTGCCAAGGCTTGAAGAATTTGTTCTTTGCGCGAGGTTTTTCTTGTCTTATCCATTATCACCTTATTTCTACATTATTAGTTTATGTTTTTCATGGTGAGGTGTCTTACTATCCACTATCCCTGACTACAAGGCAATCCTGATAGTTGCTAGCCAATTAAAGGCTAATGCAATTTACACTAGCCTATTAAATCAGTTGATCAGGGTACCAACCCCTTCATTAGAAAAAATTTCTAATAACACCGCATGGGTTTGACGCCCGTCAACTATATGAGCGCTTTTGACGCCATGTTTTACTGCACTTAATGCACAGCGAACTTTTGGCAGCATCCCCCCATGAATTGTCCCGTCGGCGATCAAGTAGTCGACGTCTTCCGTGCTGAGCTGCGTCAGTAGCTGCCCTTGCTTATCCAGCAAGCCAGCAACATTGGTTAATAACATTAACTTTTCGGCGTTTAGCACTTCGGCAATTTTCCCGGCTACCAAATCTGCATTAATGTTGTAGGAAACTCCCTCTTCATCAACGCCAATTGGAGCAATCACCGGAATATAATCACTGGCTATCAGCGTATCAATCAGGTCAGTCTTAATTGTGCTGACTTCCCCAACATGGCCAATATCAATGATTTCAGATGTGTTGATTTCAGGTGACTGACTGCTAACATTTAATTTTTGGGCACGTATCGTTTGTCCATCTTTACCCGTTAAGCCAACTGCTTTACCACCTTGATGGTTAATTAAATTGACAATTTGCTTATTGACCAACCCCCCCAGAACCATTTCCACAACATCCATGGTTTGGCTGTCAGTCACTCGCATGCCTTGAACAAAACGGGTTGGAATATTCAACTTGGTCAGCAGCTCACCAATTTGTGGGCCACCCCCATGAACAACCACTGGGTTGATACCTACCTGTTTCATCAGCACAATACCACGCGCAAACCCCCTTTGCAGCTGCTCATTTTCCATCGCATTTCCACCGTATTTGATAACAATGGTCTTGTCTGAAAACTTTTGCAAATAGGGCAGCGATTCAGTAAGAACTCGCGTAAATTGGGCTGCACTATCATGTGTCAGCGTCATAATTCCAACCTGATAAAACTGCACAACACGTCTTGTACACCTCTTAACAAGAGCTGGATAAAAAAGCTCAAAAACACTGAGGCGCTCTTGTGCTAACTTATCGCAGCATGTGATTTGTTACAAGCTTGCAATGTGAAATAGATTCAATTATTTGTCGTAAATGGCTAAAAAGTGCGCTTTTAGACCATTTAAAAAACACTATAAGATAATTATTAGCATTTTGTCGATCCCACTGAATACCTTTTCAACAGCAAACCCTACCTGTCGTGGATATCCAGGTTAGGGCTTGATGAACTAACTTCTTTCGAGCACCCCAAACAAGCCTTGAAGTAAACGTAGTTAAAATGGAATATCAATCTGTGGCGCTACAGATAATAATTGTTTTTTAAATAAAGCCTGAATTTTCCTCAATAGCTCCTGAGTATCAGCCTCAAAGCGCAACACCAACATAGGTGTTGTATTTGATGCTCTGACTAGCCCCCACCCTGCTTGAAAGTCTACTCGCACACCATCTATATCAGTAATGGTTCCTTTGCCAAAATTACCTTCTTCAGCCAATTTTTTTACTATTTCAAACTTGCTGTCATCAGTCACTTCAATGTTGATTTCTGGCGTGCTGACGCCTTCTGGAAATGAGCTAAAAATAGCCTCCAGCGAACGATTGTCAGTACTGATAATTTCCAATAAACGTGCGGCACTATAAATACCATCATCGAAACCATACCAGCGCTCTTTAAAGAAAATATGACCACTCATTTCACCAGCAAGCAAAGCACCCGTTTCTTTCATTTTGGCTTTTATTAATGAGTGGCCTGTTTTCCACATAATAGGACGACCACCATAACCACTAATTAGACTGGTAAGTTTACGAGTGCATTTCACGTCAAAAATAACATCAGCACCTGGGTTACGGGATACCACATCCTTAGCAAATAGCATCATTAACCGGTCAGGGTAAATAACTTTACCTGTTTCGGTAACCACACCTACACGATCACCATCGCCATCAAAAGCCAGGCCTAAGTCAGCCCCGATTTCTTTCACCATCGCAATAAGATCTTTTAGGTTCTCTGGTTTACCTGGGTCTGGGTGATGGTTAGGGAAATTACCATCCACATCACAATACAGCGCTACCACCTCACACCCTAATTCTTCTAATAATCTGGGGGCTATTTCTCCTGCCACACCATTACCACAATCCACAACAACTTTGAGCGGCCGAGCAATACCAATGTCGTCCCGCACCCGTTCGATGTAGCTTTCAATAATATCAATGGTTTGGCGCTGCCCTTGGCCAGAACTGAAGTCATTGTTGATAATTCGCTGATAAAGCCGCTGAATTTCTTCATTGGCCAGTGTTTTTCCGCCAATTACTATTTTAAAGCCATTATAGTTGGATGGATTATGACTACCTGTCACCATCACCCCGGTATTACTATCATCAATAATATGGGTAGCAAAATACAGCAACGGGGTTGGTACCATGCCAACGTTAATTACATCTACCCCAGTAGCAAGAATACCCTTTATCAGCTGCTCACTGATTTCTGGGGAAGATAATCGACCATCAGCTCCTACCATGACACAGTTTTCATTAGCCGCTTTAGCTTCACTGCCTATAGCTCGACCAATTAGCTCCGCGGTTTCCAGAGAAAGTGTGTCACCCACTACCCCTCTAATATCATATGCACGAAAGATACTTGCAGGCACATCAACAGTATCAGAGTTGCCATTTACTACTTCTTCCGCTTGTTCTTCATCAATCATCTCAATATCCAGGGTACCATGTTGAAAAAGTGGGTTGGTGAAGTCAAAATCAGCGATTGTCCCTTCACTTTCTTGAGTTTGCTCAGTGCCAACTGTCGTCTCCTCAGTTGTCGTATGAACAGACTCTTCAGGTTTCACCTTGCCGATATGAGACTGTAATAAGTTCTTAAGACTAATCGCGAGATTGGAAAATAGTTCTAGTCTAAAAGCAGCATCAGGTGTACTAGGACGCTTTAGTAAAGCTTCAATATACTCCAATAAAGTACTTGTATCTGTTTGCTCAGCAACACCCTGCTGTTTTTGTACAACAAATGTTGCCCCAACAATACCTAAGACACTAATTAGTGAAGCTAAAATTAACACGAGTAATGAGTTAGGCAAACTATCAGCAATAGCTTGACCAGGTTGAAACTCAAGTTGCCATAATGGGTTGTTTGTTTTTAAAGTAAACATCTCTCCACCGGCAGACTGACCAAGGGTAGTTATTTCTGTTGCTACTCCTCTAAAACTTTGTAACAGTTTAATTTGCCCTTTAGGTGCTTGTTTGTCTTTTAATAAAGCTGCTTCCAAAGCGCGTTTATCAATCACAGCAACAATCGAGCCTAGGACTTGATTACCCCTTTTGATTGCAGCAGCATGAAAGATAACAGGCCTCTGCTGTAATTGATGAAACTCTGGAAACACATCCTTGCCAGATTCTGCCTTATTAGCCAAATCACGAGCAGCAAAATTTAAAGGCAATGCACCACTGTCATTGAGATCACTACTACCGCTGACGCGATAATTAAGCTGAATGCCTCCAGGTATTATTTTTGACAGTTTATGAGCCAGCTCATTTAGCCCTGCGAGATCTTTTTGTTGCGCTTTTTCAATAAGCTCTGGTAACCGCCCGACAGCCGATAACTGTTGGGCTAGCTGAGCCATATAGCTATTAGTTAATGACTGGTATTGCTGTAGTTGTTCATTAGCAATGTTCTCTTGATAGCTATTATTACCCTGCTGAATAAAACCAACATACACCACAAGCAAACTAATCAGAGTAGCTGCCAAGCTAATTGCTCCTGCAAGAAAAGCAAACTTAGTGGAGCTTTTTTGACTGATATTTGACTTCCCTTCACTTGCATTATTAGCCACTGATTGTTTTTTCTTTTTGGCTAGTTTTGCCATATGATCCCCACTATGTCTCTCCAGACTTAAAGGTGGTATGCCCTACGCTTTGGCTAAAAAAATCAAAGTCCCCAATAGCTGCCTTTAAAAAACAACGACTCTACGAAATCATCTCTTATTTCATTTGTTATAGCAGAGGCAGCTACTACTAGGATCTTTAAACTATGCTTGCTTAATATACTGGCTATACAACAGGTGTCTTTCTTAACCGTAATCTTTGAGAAAGACTAAACCTTTAGTATAAACGTGGTTATTGCAGATGTTATTTAGTGAGTGCCTGAATGGCCAAAGCCACCCGCTCCTCTACTGGTAGTTTGAAACTCATCGACCAGCTCAAACTCAGCCTGCACCACAGGCACTAGTATCAGTTGTGCTATCCGCTCACCTGGCTGGATAGTAAAAGTACTATTACCCCGATTCCAGCAGGAAATCATTAGTTCTCCCTGATAATCAGAGTCTATCAAGCCAACTAAATTACCTAACACAATGCCATGTTTATGCCCAAGCCCAGACCTGGGCAAAATCATAGCTGCAAAACTGGGGTCCTCAACATAAATAGCCAAACCTGTAGGAATCAGCATTGTTTGGCCTGGTTCAACTATTAAAGATTCATCAATACAAGCACGCAAATCCATCCCCGCAGAACCATCTGTAGCATAATGAGGAAGAGGAATTTCGTTGCCTAACTTAGGATTGAGTATTTTAGCTTGTAACTTTTGTTTCATGATAGGTTTCTAGTGTTGGTTATCTACAGCGGAACTAATAAGGTCAATCAGTTTTCTGGCCAGTAGCGTTTTAGCCATTGGCGGAAAGGCTTCTTCAACCTCATGACTAATGACAGTGACAGCATTTTCATCGCTATTAAAGCCTACTGTCGTATCAGCTACATTGTTGGCAATAATCAAATCAAGATTTTTACGCGCTAACTTGTCTTTCGCATAATTGATAACATCCTGGGTTTCAGCAGCAAAGCCCACGACAAATGGTTTATTAGGCTGGCTGGCAACAGAGGCCACAATATCAGGATTACGCACCAATCGAATGATCATTTCATCTTCAGTAACAGCTGGGTCTTTTTTTAATTTTTGGTCAGCCACTTGTTCTGGTCGATAGTCAGCAACTGCCGCACAAGCAATAAAAATATCCGTTTCAGCTATTAACTGATGAGTAGCTTGATACATATCCATTGCACTACTGACATCCACTCGATTGACTCGATCAGGAGTGGCCAGAGTCACAGGCCCAGCTATTAGTGTCACCTTAGCCCCAGCAGCCACAGCAGCCTCTGCCAAAGCAAACCCCATTTTGCCAGAGCTGTGATTGCTGATATAGCGTACAGGGTCTATCGCCTCCCGAGTGGGGCCTGCAGTAATCACCACATGCTTGCCTGTTAGTTTTTCTGACTGAAATTGTTCAGCACAACATTCAGCCAACTGCATAGGCTCTAGCATCCGCCCCGGACCAACATCACCACAGGCCTGCTCACCATCAGCAGGGCCAAAGCACTGCATGCCACGCTCATGCAGCACCGTGACATTATGTTGAGTAATGGCATCTCGCCACATGGCCTGGTTCATTGCTGGAGCCAGACAAATGGGCGCCTCTGTTGCCAGGCATAAAGTCGTTAGCAGGTCATTCCCCTGTCCAACCGCCAGCCTGGCCATCACATCAGCAGTAGCTGGGGCAATTAAAATTAAGTCTGCCCAACGGGCCAGCTCAATATGCCCCATTGCAGCCTCAGCTGCTGGGTCGAGCAAATCTAGGTGGACAGGGTTGGCAGAGACAGCCTGTAGCGTCAAAGGAGTAATAAAAGACTGAGCAGCCTTCGTCATCACTACCCTGACTTCAGCTCCCTGCTCTTTGAGACGCCGGACCAATTCAGCAGTTTTGTAAGCGGCTATACCGCCAGCGATACCAACAATAATGCGTTTGTTGCTTAAGGTTGCTAATGTCATGGCTAATATGTGTTCAGCTTGTGATTATCTGCCGTCTTTTAAAGTTGGCTTAAGATACCATTGTTGCCAGTTTTTTCGAAGTGAGTCGTAACAAGGAGCAGTGTTTAATTATGGCCATTACCAACTGGGATAAGTCTGAGCAACCTCGGGAAAAACTACTCACTCATGGCCCAAAACATCTATCGGATGCAGAATTATTAGCCATATTTTTACGTACAGGAATACCAGGGAAATCAGCTGTTGACTTGGCTAGAGAAATGATCAGCCAGTTTGGCGGCCTTAATCCACTGCTGGAAGCTAACCAAAGTCAGTTTTGTTCTATCAAAGGAATGGGAGCCGCAAAATATGTCCAATTACAAGCCGTATTAGAAATGGCAAGGCGCTACTTCTGGCAGTCAATGAGCCAAAAGCCCTTGCTCAACAGCAGTGATACAGCCAAAAATTTTATCAAAGCCTGTTTACAGCCTTATCAACGAGAAGTCTTTGGTGCCTTAATGCTCAACAGCCAAAACCAGGTTATTGAGTTTAAGGAGCTGTTTTTTGGTACTATTAGCAGCGCTGCCATTTATCCCCGGGAAGTTGCAAAAGCAGCTCTAGTAGCAGGAGCCAGACATATCATCCTGGCTCACAACCACCCTAGCGGTTCTGCTGAGCCCAGCCAAGCAGATGTTGAAATTACTACCAATTTAAAAGAAGCGCTGGAGCTGATCGAAGTCAGTGTAATTGACCACTTGGTTATCGGGGACAACAAAGTCGTATCACTCGCTGAGTTAGGCTACATTTAAAAGCAAACTCAACTCAAAAATTAGCCAATTTTCTTGCCTAGAGAGTGCTGTTCTGGTATAAAGCACTGCTCTTTAAGGGGGGTGCTGCTTGCACACTGTGGCAAAACACAAGCCTCCTCGTGGCACTAGTTGGAACTTAATCAAGCGCAGAGGCTGAGCAAATGTCTAAGGTTTGTCAGGTCACTGGAAAGCGTCCAGTTACCGGTAACAATGTATCTCACGCACACAATAAAACGCGTCGTCGTTTTTTGCCTAACTTACACCACCATCGCTTTTGGGTAGAGTCTGAAAAGCGGTTTGTTAAATTGCGGGTTTCTGCTAAAGGCATGCGCATCATCGACAAGAAAGGCATCGATAGCGTATTGGCAGATCTTCGTTCTCGTGGCGAAAAAGTGTAAGGAGCAACTATCATGCGTGATAAAATTAGAATGGTTTCCAGTGCAGGTACTGGTCACTTCTACACCACTGATAAAAACAAGCGTAGCACTCCAGACAAGCTGGAGATGAAAAAGTACGACCCTGTTGTTCGTAAACACGTTATCTACAAAGAAGCAAAAATCAAGTAAGATTCTTGTTGTTTTGTCAGTGTGCAAAAAACCCGCGAAAGCGGGTTTTTTTGTTATAGGTCAGTACTCAACATTTATCTTGAGCTAAAATTCAGCCTTTTGTTTTTCAAGTTTACTTTTTTCAGAGGCAGTAGCCATGGTCAAGGCACCTGAACTTTTATCCCCAGCTGGTACTTTGAACAATATGCAATATGCATTTGCTTATGGTGCAGACGCTGTATATGCAGGACAGCCGCGCTACAGCTTACGGGTTCGCAATAACGATTTTGATCTTAAAAACTTAGCCAAAGGCATAGATATTGCCCACCAACAGGGCAAGAAGTTTTACCTAGCTAGTAATATTGCCCCTCATAACAGCAAGGTTAAAACCTATTTGCGTGATATTGAGCCCGTTATTGAAATGCAGCCCGATGCCTTAATTATGTCAGACCCTGGCTTAATTATGCTGATAAAAGATCGTTGGCCAGAAACAGAAGTTCACCTTTCAGTACAAGCTAATGTTGTAAACTATGCAGCAGTTGAGTTTTGGGCCAGACAGGGAGTTAGTCGGATTATTCTGTCACGTGAATTATCTCTGGATGAGGTAGCTGAAATTCGTGAAAAATGCCCAAGTATGGAGTTAGAAGTATTTGTTCATGGTGCTCTTTGTATTGCTTATTCTGGCCGCTGCTTGCTCTCAGGTTATATGAACCATCGCGACCCCAACCAAGGCACTTGCACAAATGCCTGCCGCTGGAAGTACGATGCTCATGAAGCCAAAGAAACTGCTGAAGGCAATGTTGTGCCCGTACAAGAAATAGACCCAGCCAACGTTGAACCTCAATTAGGCAGTGGAAAACCCTCTGACCAAATTGTCTTACTTCAAGAACAAGGACGACCTGAGCAATATATGCCTGCATTTGAAGATGAGCACGGCACCTATATTATGAATTCTAAAGATTTACGAGCTGTACAACATGTGCCGCGTTTTGTTGAAATGGGCGTCCATTCTTTAAAAATTGAAGGTCGCACTAAGTCTCACTACTATGTTGCTCGCACTGCTCAGGTTTATCGTCAAGCCATTGATGATACTGTGGCAGGAAAAGCGTTTAATATGGAACTAATGGATACCTTAGAAAACCTAGCTAGCCGAGGCTATACAGAAGGTTTTTATCGCCGCCATGTGCACGACGAATATCAAATGTATGAGCGTGGAAATTCGATTAGCGAAAAGCAACAGTTTGTGGGGGAAATTGTCGATAGCGATGGTCAAATGATCACGGTTAATGTGAAAAACCGTTTTCAAATCGGCGATAAATTAGAGTTAATGTCACCCCAAGGCAATCAAACATTTGTACTAAATCATATTGAAGCGAAAAATGGCGAAAAGCGCGATGTAGCGCCAGGCTCTGGGCACCAGGTAAAAATACCTATAGCAGGCTATGACAGCCAGTTTGGCTTGCTAACAAAGTATTTAGGATAAGAGCACACAAATAATTTTTTTTACACAACAGTACCAAAAAAACTTGTATTTATTAGCCTAAATGACTATTTACTCAAATGAGAAAGCCGCTAGCCTAGATACATAATTTCTGTGGTCTAATGTATCCAGACTATGCTACAGCAGTGGTGCACTCTGCAAATTAAGGCTGCACCATCAGGAAGTAAGGGGGAACTACTTCCTAATCTTACACCCACAACAATAGTGATAACCTGTGATACCAGCCATTTAATTTTGACACTTTTCCATAGTGCATTAATGGGGGAATAAACCATGCATGGATTAGCAACTCAACAGCATAACAGCAGTGTTGTCCATATAAGTACTTGGCATGCCTTGGTAGCAGAACTGGCCGAAACTGCTCAGCCAGTTTTTATCTTACTACCATCAATCGGTAAAGTGCAGGGAGTAATTGAATCATTACAAGGAGATATGGTTACTATTCGACTGAACAATAGCCGGCTATTGATGCACTTCAACCAATTAGTTATATATCGCTAAGAAGCCCGTTTCTCAAATTTCTGGTCTTGCTGGTGTTATATTTTGCTCCACTTTCCTCAAGTCTTAGAGCCACAAGGCTTGAGGAAGCTAAAGCAAAATGTTTAGCCAGGGTACCCAGAATCTTTAATATCTGATGAAATATCCTGGCTGAAGGGTTGGTTAATTGGATACTGGGCTAGCTAAACGGTAGCTTCGTAATAATGCCGCAAAATCAGCAAGCGCTTTGATACCACTGGTTTCTGCTTGCTGACACCAGTCTTTCAATGCTTCAACTCGTTCATGCTTATCTTTAAAGGTGTTCTGCCAAATTGACTGTAATGCAATGCGTTTTTCGTAAATTGTTTTTAATATGTGGCTATGCTCTAAGAGGTGTGTAATACGTTCTTGATGAGCAGGTTTAACTAAACTAGCTTCACGAGCAAGCAGTTTATGTGCCCTTCTAAATAATTTTTTGTTCTTCGCTAATGACTTCTCAATCTTAATAATAGGGCTTATTACTTGCTTACGATAGTGCACCATAATTTGAAAGCGATTATTAATAACAGCCATAATAGTTTCTGTATCAATATGCTTTTTCTTATTGTCGGTATAGCTAACTGGTTTTTTATGCTTCACATCAGCCAGTTTTAAAAAGCATAAAATTTTGATATATAGCCACCCAATATCAAACTCCCAGGGTTTAGCCGACAACTTAGGTGAGTTTGGAAATGTATGATGATTGTTATGGAGCTCCTCACCTCCAATTAAAATCCCCCAAGGGCAAATGTTTCGAGCAGCATCTTTACACTCAAAATTACGATAACCAGTATGATGACCAAGACCGTTTATAACGCCCGCCGCAAAAAATGGAATCCAAATCATCTGGATAGCCCAAACAGTTAAACCGATAATACCAAACATCAGCAAATCAACTATTAACAATAAGCTCACTCCTAAACTGGGGAATCGGCTATAGACATTGTTTTCTATCCAATCATTTGGCGTACGCTGGCCATAACGCTCTAAGGTTTCTTCATTTTCAGCTTCTTCACGATAAAGTTCCGCCCCCTGCCAGAATACTTTTTTAATTCCTTTTATTACCGGACTATGGGGATCCTCCTCAGTTTCACATTTGGCATGATGTTTTCGGTGAATAGCAGTCCAGGCTTTTGTTGTCATACCTGTGGTTAACCATAGCCAAGCACGAAATATATGCTGCAAGACTGGATGTAATTCCAAAGCGTTATGAGCACTGTAACGATGGAGATAGATAGTGACACTGATAATAGTAAGGTGGGTTAGCAATAAGACAGCTAAAATAAGTTCGCCAATGGACAGTTGAAGCAGTCCGTTATACCACATGAGCAATATCCTCTAACTTTACTAAAAGGATACCTGAAGCATCCTCAATTTATTCTTATCCAATTTCTATTTAACACCCGTAAGGGGTGGGTATAAGTAATAACGACCTTGTTGTTACACTGTTTTTGAGACTACATAGTTTTTATGTGCTACATATTTTTTGATGTTACATAGCTTTTGATGTAGTCAAAATTTGAAGAGAACAGCAAGTATCATTCCACCAATATCCACTTCCTCTCCAAATTTTTTAATATCTATCAGTACTATCACATAAATTTTCTTTGTTTACACCCCGCCTGAAAACAATCCTTTTTAGCCAGTTTGGTTGATCGGTTTATTATTCAGGTTAGTAAAAACACAAGTAATTGTTTTCTTGACAGAAACTTTTAGACACTAAATAGCTGTTTTAATTATTTTGGCAATTAAGCTGCAAGTTACCAAATCGATCCACCTCTGCTTGCCAACCAGGAGCAAGGTAGGTTGTTGCCACCTGCTCACAAACAATAGCAGGGCCTTGAATAATTATACCTTGGCCGAGCTCTACTCGCTGGTAAACAGGTACCTTGCCAGCAACCCCGTGCACATGACAAAAGCCAGCTTCAGTTAACGGTTTAATATCTATTTCTGGTAATTCGATAGCCACGTTGGGGGCTTTTAAGGCCAAGCGCAGATTAACCAGCTCAACTTCAGACGCCATTTGGTGCCCATAATGGACCTGATGTGCTAAGTGAAATGCATCGCTCATAGCACTCAAGTCAGGCTGCTGCCAATTACAAGGTATTGCTAAAGTAAAGGACTGCCCCAAATAGCGCATTTCTACCTCAGCATTGAGTGTTAACTCTGACTCCAACAGGCCTTCTGCCATCAGCTCAGCAATACCATTATGCTTTAAGCGGCAAAAGGCTTGATGTACCTCTTTCTCTGTTAACTGGCTAAAAGGCTTTCGATAGGTATGAACCAACTGCCGAGATCTAGGTGCAGCTAACATCCCTAGCGCTGATAACACCCCACTATTAACGGGCACTACCGCTTGAGTCATTCCTAAGGCATCAGCTACTGCACAAACATGTAGCCCCCCTGCACCGCCAAAACAACATAAGGTAAATTCTTGTGGGTCATAGCCTTTTTGAACTGAAATAACCCTTATTGCATTAACCATATGCTCATTAGCAAGCTGAATAATACCCTTTGCTATCTCTTCTGTGGCCAGCCCGGCAGCCTCAACTAAAGTAGCGACAGCTTGCTTCGCAGCTTTCACATCTAGCTTCAAGTTGCCTCCTAGCTGGGTAGCAGCAGGCAAATGGCCTAATATCAGATTGGCATCAGTTACAGTTGGGTTCTCCCCCCCCAGCCCATAACAAGCTGGCCCTGGGTCTGCACCAGCAGATACTGGTCCAACCTGCAGCATGCCGCCACTGTCTAAATAAGCAATAGAGCCTCCACCGGCACCGATGGTGTGCATATCAACCATTGGCACGGCCACGGAATAGTTAGCAATTTTTCCTTCATTGGTGAGTTTTACCTTGCCATCAATTAAGGCTACATCAGTGGATGTCCCCCCCATATCGAATGTGATCAGCTTATCTTGCTCAATCAAATCACCTATAAAACTGGCAGCCGATAACCCACCCGCAGGGCCTGATAGCAATAAGTTAACGGCTCGGTTGCTAGCTTGTTCAGCGGCAATCGTACCTCCAGATGATTGCATCACTGTCACTGGACAGGGGGTAGTTACCTGACATAACTCATTTAAGTAATTAGCCACTATCGGCCCTAGCCATGCATTCAACCAGGTTGCCATACCACGCTCATACTCCCTGTATTCAGGTAACACAAATGACGAGCGACTAGTAAACGTTCGATCACTAATTACAGCTTCAAGGGCCTTTTCATCTGCATCATTTAGAAATGAAAACAACAGATTGATTGCCACCGCAGCAGGCTCGTGTTCAGCAACAGCTTGTTGAATTTTATAAATATCAATCCCTGTTAAAGGCAGTATATTGTTACCCTGCGCATCCAGCCGACACCCCACCTCAACACACAACTCTTTTGGCACAGGCGGCTTTATCGGGTCAGGCTGTAGATTATACAGCTCCTGACGTTGCTGGCGCCCAATGGTCAACACATCGGCAAAGCCTTCATTGGTGACGTAAAGAGTTTTCACCCCCTTACCCTCTAATGCAGCATTGGTTGCCACAGTTGAACCATGGATAAGCAAGAGATCTCCTGACTGTACTAGTGGCTTTAGTCCTATTTCACTAATACCTTGCAAAATAGCTTGAGCAGGTGCTTGTGGTGTGCTGAGCACTTTATGGATCAATACGTCAGCTGTAACTTGATCACCGGTAGTGGCAGATATAGTTGATAGCGGCGCTATCTTTAAATAGACAAAATCAGTGAACGTACCGCCCGTATCAACACCGAGCAGATGCAGTGGATGTGTCATGGTAACTGGAGACCTTATTCCAAAACCGCGATTAAAGCTTTATTATGCCAACTTAGCTCGCTAGGCTACACCTGTTTTACGCTAACCCGCTTTAGAGGCTGTCGCAAAACTACTGCACTCATGATCTTTTGTGGCAACTGCTTTACGCATTATGTATACCTCAAGTGATTTACACTCTAATTTCATTATGTCCTAATACTTTTTATGCCAGAGTTACCAGAAGTTGAAACAACCCGCCGTGGTGTAAGCCCACACATTCTGAATAGCCGCGTTAAGGAAGTAATTATCCGTGAGCATCGCCTCCGCTGGCCTGTTCCTGAGGCGCTACCTGAATTACTAACAGGTTCTCAACTAGTCAACTTAGAGCGTCGAGCCAAGTATTTACTATTTGGCTTTGCCCAAGGCACCCTGATTATTCATCTGGGTATGTCTGGCAGCCTGCGAATAGCTGAATCCTCCCAGCCAGCTGCCAAACATGATCATGCTGACTTCGTATTTAGTAATGGGCAAATTTTACGTTTCACTGACCCTAGGAAATTTGGTGCCATTTTGTGGGCTGATAACAGCACACCTATCCAAGAACACCAGCTTCTGAGCCATCTTGGCCCAGAACCACTAACTGCACAGTTTGATGGCAACCTGTTATTTGAGCGATCGAGAAAACGATCTGTAGCGGTTAAGCAATTTATTATGGATAACCAGGTCGTAGTTGGTGTTGGGAATATTTACGCCAATGAAGCGTTATTTAAGGCAGGCATTAGACCAGACAGGCAAGCTGGCAGTATTTCCCGACAGCGCTATATTCGTTTAGGCATTGAAATCAAAAAAGTATTAGCAGCAGCCATTGATCAAGGTGGCACCACCTTAAAAGACTTTGTTGGGGGAGATGGCAAACCCGGTTATTTTAAACAAGAGTTATCCGTATATGGCCGAGGCGGCGAAGCTTGTCTAATCTGTGGTAAGACATTAGTAGAGGTTAAGCTTGGACAGCGTGCAACTGTATACTGTCAACGCTGTCAGACTTAGCCAAACTGATGGGGTTATAAGTGAAAAATACGACATATTTCACAAACAATTTGTTGAATAATAGGCCATTATTGTCAACTTCATAAATAAAGCCTATTTTGTCATCTGCGTGTAATAAATAAGCCTAATTGTTGCCATAATGATGACAGATGGCCCAGAGTTGTTATAGTTGATTATATTGTAAAAGCACCGTTTGATAATAAGGAAAACGCTATGCAAAGGCTGAAGTCAAAGCTTTCAGGGTTGTTGGGGACTGTATTAACCGCTGTACTTTTAGCAATGCCTGTTACCAGTCAAGCTGAGATTCAATCGATTGATGCAGATGTAAAAGCAGAGCGCACCATTGTAGGTACCAAGCAAGACCCATCGGCTTACGCCATGGTAGGAGATGCATTGATTGCCCGGCCACTATTATTTGGTATGACTGTTGTGGGTTCTGTTGCTTATGTGGTTACCTTGCCATTTTCACTACTTGGTGAAAATGCTAGTCAAGCCGCTGAGACACTAGTTTTACAACCCGCTCGAGCAACATTTGTTCGCTGCTTAGGCTGCACTGTATACGACTAAGATATTTAAAGCCGGGTAAGCTTAATCACTCAAGTTAAGCAGTACACGAACGCCTGGCACCAGAACACTTATAGCAACCAATAAAAGGTTATAAGGTCTGTTGCCAGAATGCGTTATTGTGGTTTATGCGTAAAACTATCGTTGCAGTTTTGCTTTGCAGATCTATGACTAATTTTGCAGGTTTATGGCTAGCGCCAAAAGATGGGCGTTAACTGGCCTGGCCAGTAATTATCATATACTTTTGCATCAGCTCATCATGACTTTCCTGGTGGTCAGGATCATGAGGGATACAGTCTACCGGACATACCTGCTGGCACTGAGGCTCATCATAGTGGCCCACACATTCGGTGCACAGCATAGGGTCAATTTCGTAAATCTCTTCACCAGGTGAAATAGCGCTGTTTGGGCACTCCGGCTCACAAACATCACAGTTTATACACTCATCAGTAATCAGTAATGCCATTGCTTAGCTCACAGTTATTGGCGCCAGTCACTACATCATTGTAATTTTATTGTGGCTGAACGCTATTGTTACAACATCTAGGACACAAGCCCCAAGCTAATTGTACGCTACTTCTGTGTAGCTGAAAAACGGACAGTTTGTGTGTGTTTTAATCAACAGCTTCTTCACTGATGCGACTCAAAGCAGTCCTTCAATGCTTGCTCTACACAAGGATGAACAAACTTAGAAACATCTCCTCCTAATGCAGCAATCTCTCTTACTAAAGTTGAAGAAATATACGAGTACTTTTCTGAAGGCGTTAAAAATAAACTTTCAACACTGGGTGCTAGAATGCGATTCATATTAGCCAGCTGAAATTCATATTCAAAATCTGATACTGCCCTTAACCCTCTCAATATCACGTTAGCCTGACGCTCTTGAACGAAGTCAGCCAATAGATTATTAAAGCCACACACTTCGACATTTTTAAGCTGACTGGTTGCTTCTTTAGCTAAGTTTACTCGCCGCTCCAAGGAGAAAATCGGCTTCTTTTTTGGGCTTTCTGCTACAGCAATTACAACCTGATCGAACAGTTTGGCAGCCCGCTCTACCAAATCAGTATGACCTTTGGTAATCGGATCAAATGTACCTGGGTAGACAACGGTATTCATAGTTTTCCCTATAACAATATTTCCGGGATAGTAATTCCGGTTTTTTTCAGTGCTTTTCAATAACTGTATTCAGATAATAACTTTTTATCCCGAACAGGTTAGGCTATATCCAAAGTCAAGAAAATACCCAGTGCGTAGGTTTTTTAGGGGCAGCCGTCAAGTGATGAAGTCCCAGGCGCTTATAATAATAAGTGACTGGGGTGAAGGCAGTTAAATGCTCCTCGGCAATTGCTCCTGCATTGCTCTAATTAGTGGTATCCATACCACCATGCATAAACTGCATTTCCACCATCTTTGGAGGTCAATGATGACAACAAACCCTAAAAGCCATTCGCGAAGGGTGTATAAAGCGAATGGTATATGAAGATTATATAAATACAAGGTGGTTTGTGGATAAATAAGTCAGCTGATGTTTTTTAACTTTTGAGTTCACTGGCTAACCGACTTGACTGTAATGCACTTAGCGCATAAATAGATAACTGAGGGTTAGCACCAACACTGGTCGGGAATACTGAACCATCCAGAATGGATAAGTTATCAAAATAATGAAAGCGACTCTCACTGTTCACCACACTATTATAGGGCTTTTCACCCATCCCACAGCCTCCCATGACATGGGCAGAGCCTAGCAGGGTTTTATAAGTTACAAGATCCAAGTTATTAATGTGCGCTTTAACCTCCAACCAGTTACTGGTCAAGGTAGAATCGATATGAGCAGGAAACACTTGTTTTGCACCTGCTGCAAATTGAATTTCAGCCATTACTAAAAGCGATTTTTTAACTGCTCGCCAAATATAAGGCGTTAGTGGATAGTCTAATACTGGGCTGCCATCATTCCGGAGTACCACTCTGCCACCTTGACTTTCAGGGTGAAAACCATCTCTCAGTAGTGCCAATAGCACTTGAGTATACGGCAGTTTTAACATGCGCTGATGTAGCTCATCACCGGTTTTCTTCATTAGCACTGAAGCCAACACAGGCTGAAGTGGTGGTACTTCTAATTTAAAGCCCATACTATCATCATCAGGCCATTGAAAATGATCAGAATAAATAGACTGAGGCGCTCCCGCATAACCAGCAATTTCTTCTGACATTTGAGCAGCACTCATGGTAACTGGGTGCAAAAAAGTACGCTGACCAATTCTTCGGTATGGATCAGGTACATTGGAGCGTAACAGTATTGCAGGGCTGCCAATTGCTCCAGCTGCTAATAAATAATGCTTGGCCTTAATAGTGATGGGTGCTTGCTTATTTAGCACACCATTCGCCTGCTTGAGAGGGTAACAAATGAGATGATTAATTCGGTCTTGTTGCCAGTTAAAACGTTGAGCTACCGAGGCGTATAATAAAGTTGCATTATTGTTCAATGCGGTAGGAATTGTCGTTACCAGCATTGACTGCTTTGCGTTGGTGGGACATCCCGTACCACAGTAGCCTAAGTTCCAACAGCCTTTAACATTACGAGGAATACTAGCAACCTGATACCCCAGCTTTTCACAGCCTGCTTTTAATACCGCATTATTTGGATTTGGCGGTACATCCCAAGAACCTATATTTAAGCGCTTTTCAATGTATTGATACCAAGGAGCCAGGGTTTCTGCTGTAATGCCTGTCACTGAAAACTGATCTTGCCAAAACTGTAAGGTAGTATCTGGCGTATGAAAACAGGATGTCCAATTAACTACCGTGGTTCCCCCCACTGCTTTTCCCTGCATGATTGTAATTGCACCATCTTTAGTCGATCGTCCCCCCCCTTCCTGATATAACTCGGCATAAGCAATATGCTCATCCATATTAAAATCATTAGACGACCGAAGTAGTCCTTCCTCAACCATCAGTACAGTTAAGCCAGCATTACTGAGAATTTCTGCTGCAATACCTCCTCCCGCTCCAGTACCGATGATAACGACATCTGCCTCAAACACCGACGGCTTGGTTATTTTTAATCCATTAACCACCTGCCAGCCTTTTTTTATGCCTTGTTGTATAGGATCGGGTATAGCCATATTTAAAATTGATTAAGGGGTGTAATTAGTGTCTGCTGAAAAGGAGGGCCAGGATAACCAATAGCCGGCCAGCTATCAGACAAACTATACCAAGCCATAATGCATAATTGCGTTAAACCATGGTGGGCTTTACGTAATAATTTAATACGACTGGTCTGCCAGCGTCGTAAGAAATTTTCTATGGCTTCTTTTGAAGTGTTTTCCCAACGACTGTGGATACCTGTAATAAGCCACCGACTCAAAGGAGAACCCACTAAATCTAGCAGTTCTCGCAGTTCAAGCTGTAATGCAGGTGATAAATAAGCAAGCTTTTCATCTAGCTGCTTCAGAAATGCTTTTTGTTGTGCAAGCTCCCAGTTTAGGCCCTGTTTGACCTGATCAGCATGTAATTCAGCTGTATTTAGCCCTAAAATAGCAGGTGTAACTGCACTAAAGAAGACAATGTCAGCCGAATTCAAAAACTGATAGCCATCTGGTAGTTGGCTAGATGTATTCTCACCAATCTGATTAACAGCAACCATGCTCGAGAGTACCAGCGTACCAATAACTCCCACCTTTAAAAGCTGACGGCGTTTCAACATAAAAGGCTTTTTAGATGAAAGATATTGATTAGATAAACCACCACTTTTATTGTATTTATTAGCAGGCATATTTATATATTTTATTATCAGAGATATTGGCACAAGCCACTGTAAAATTATCTAACAAAAAATCGGTACAGTAATTTTAAAATAGCCTGTTTATACGGAGGGTAAACCAGCTTAGCCCCATTAAACTTACCCTTGCTAAACACCGGCTTAGCTTTTGAAAATGTTAAAAACCCCTCATAACCATGATATTGCCCCATTCCTGAGTGACCAACCCCGCCAAAGGGTAAGTCATCTACCGCCACATGCATCATGGTATCGTTAATACATACCCCTCCTGAATGGGTATGAGTCAGGACTTTTTCCTGTTGGCTTTCATCTAAACCAAAGTAATACAATGCTAATGGCCGTGGTCCGGAATTTACCAGTTCAATGGCTTCATCAAGATTTTCATAACCCACTATTGGTAAAATCGGCCCAAATATTTCCTGCTGTCTTAACTTCATTCCAGGTTTTGTATTAGCAACCAAATGCATTGTCATGTGACCTTGCTCAGCATCCTCAGCAACACTTTCTATTTTATGGACTGTTGCACCTTGCTGAGTAGCATCTGCCAGCCAGCCTTGTAAACGCTGATACTGCCTTTCATTGATAATGCAACTGTAGTGTTGCTGATTACTGCTATACATTTTGCTAAAGCAAGCTTTAAAAGCATTAATGAAGTCATTTTCCTGTGACGTTGGTAATAAAATATAATCAGGTGCTACGCAGGTTTGTCCAGCATTAAACGCTTTGCCAAAGCAAATACGTTCAGCTGCTTCAGCAATGGGAAAATCCTGATCAATAATCACTGGCGACTTACCACCCAGCTCTAGTGTTACTGGGGTAAGGTTTTCTGCTGCTGCCGCCATGACCGCATGCCCCACCTGGGTTGAGCCAGTAAATAACAAGTGATCAAAAGGCAGTTTAGAAAAACTAATGCCCACTTGAGCATCACCAGTGGCTACTGCAACTAAATCATCTGGGAAGTTATTGGTTAATAGTTCAGCTAATAATGCGGAGGTTTTTGGCGTATATTCAGAAAACTTCAAATAAGCTCGATTACCTGCTGCCAATGCGGTTGTTAAAGGCCCCATGGCTAAATAAATGGGATAATTCCAAGGCACAATAATGCCGACAACACCCAGAGGCTGGTAGATGACTTTTGCTTTCGCCGGCTGTAACTGCACCCCTACATGACGCTTGCTTGGTTTCATCCAACGTTTGATGCGCTTCATGGCATAATTAATGCCTTGGACGCTTGGCATGATTTCACCCAGCATGGTTTCTGGTGTTGCTCGGTTACCAAAGTCTTCGTTTAAAGCAGCAATCAATTGGTCTTGAGCACCCAGTAACACTTGCTTTAGTTTGGCAAGCCATTCAATCCGCTCCAAAGCCGTTGGCATGGGCTGTTTTCGAAACCCGTCCTGAAGAACCCGAAGTTGATCAAGTAAAGGATTAAGCTCTGTTGTTGAACTCATTTGAGCAGCAGGTATGGCCATAATAGGTCTTCTCCAGCAAGAAGGGCGTTAATTTATATTCCTTTTACTGCTTGTCACTGATAACATTATTAGAGTTATTACTCTAAATAGTCAATAGCATCTATAGATTTAATAGGTTTAACAGGTCTTATTGACCAGCCCTTTCAAGGTGAGAATACAACCAATCTGGACATAACTTAATCAGATCGTGACTTTAGATTGTAACTCCTCCAAAATACATCGCTTGTCAATTAGTCAGAAAGGAAAGCAAGTG
>NZ_JAPMOU010000021.1 GCF_028858535.1 Spartinivicinus poritis | reverse complement strand
TGGAGGAGTTACAATCTAAAGTCACGATCTGATTAAGTTATGTCCAGATTGGTTGTATTCTCACCTTGAAAGGGCTGAACTGTTGACTTAGATCAGTATAAGTTACTCGGCTTATGATGTATATCAAAATACATCGGGTATTTTGTGGAACGAACGTCGTATTTAGACGCATTTCAAACAATCGTTTATGGCCTCTGCACAAGGTGACGAGTTCTCGAACAAGACAACTTGCGAGGTGTAAAGCTGGTTGCTTTTCCAAGTATGAGCAAATAATTCCCTTCAAGACCTGTTATGCCTGATCACAGCACTCCAATGGCATACTACGTTATCCAGCAAAAACCATAACTTTATGGTACCATTAGTTGCCTATCGTTATAAATTCATTAAATTTTTATCGGAAACTACCAGTGAAAAAACTCTTATTACGCTCACTAGTCGGTATGACTGTTCTCTTAAGCCAAACCTCTCAGGCCCAGGTCGTTCTTTCTAATCAACCCATCTCTGTTAAAGAAGGTGGCGTTGCGAACCTGTTAACTAAAGTAAAAAAATCAGTAGCCATCAAAATATTGACTAATATTGATAAAGATACTTCAATGATGGACCACTATATGGAATGTAATGGTGTAACTGAAGTGCCAGGCGCTTATGTATGCGTGACTTTTTATCAAGCAGATTTAAATGATGCTTTTACCCGAATTGGCTTATTTATGGGTGCCGGTAAAGGTCTAAAACAAGGTACTTTACTACAAGCAAGTGATTGGAAACTTAAAAACTATAAAAAATTAGTTGCTGGTCATAATATGCCAGGTAAAACCATTATAGATTTTTATAATAATACGAAGAAAAAACCAGCCATTAAACTTAATAAAATGGAAGCGTCATTCAAAGCGTCTTTCGTAAATAATCCCGTGATTCAAGCCAAAAAAGACAACTATTATGTCATTGGCCTTTCTGTTCAAAGTACCAAATCACAAGAATCGGTTGTCAGCCATGAAATTTTTCATGCCCAGTATTTATTAACCCCCAACTATAAAGAAACTGTAGACAAGTTCTGGCAAACACAGGTTTCTAGTGAAGACAAAAAGAAAATTAAAGAAACACTAGGAAAAGCATACAACACCGAAGACACTATCATTATCGATGAATTCCAAGCTTACCTTATCCAAGACAATGCCGAAAAAGACTTCTTACAAGAGTTTGTGAAAGCCTATCGTAACAAACTAATCAATGCACTTAAGTTAGCAGATGTTGAAATAGTTAGTGTTAAGGATCCCTCTAATTAAATTAAAAGCGCCGCCTGCTTATTCATCGCTGACGGCTGCCTCCACTATTCGCTACCCTATGTTCTAGCTAAAGGTGTAAGGGAAAAAATAGTTTGTAGCAGGTTAGCTATACTTATAAAGAAAAAATCGAAATTATATTAAGCTTAGAGAACTACAATGGTACCACTATTTTCAACCCAACATTGCAGGGAAATATTACACGATAGATATGGAAGGATATTTCCCAGAGTACTTTTATAGAAGATGCTTTGCTCGTGTATATATAGATGCAGCAAAAGTATCCGCCGCATTACAGCAATATCATACTGAGTTTGACGAACTGCCCGATCAATTATCCCAATTAATACCCAAATATATAGCTGAAATACCTAAAGATGCTTTTGATGGAAAACCGCTTCGTTACTCGAAAGAAAACGAATGGATATACTCAGTAGGTATGAATCTGACTGATGACGGTGGCAGTGAAGCCGGTTATTATGATGGCAAGTGTTATGAAGGTGCTTCCTGCTACAACAACCCTACTGTTTCTATCTACCCTCTTGAATATCAGGAAGATGATTATTTAGTTGAAGAAAATAATGATGGAAATTCTGGAGAGTGTACAGGCAATATTGATGAATAGCCTTTGTTTCTTTGTACCTCATACACTATATCATAAAAACGTATAGTATATTTTAAATGCAAGCACTGGCTTTAATATCATAGAAATATTTACTAGTATTTCTGAAAAAATTATCAGGCATAATACAATATTTTTTTAATGCAGTCTCAACAATCTCCAAGCCAACTAACTCTGCTGTCTCATAGGCAGATAGCCCTTTTTCTATTCTTTCGAATTTACTTGCAAAGTCTACAAACTGCAAATTATGCTCTTTGTTAAAGTAAGCAAATTTAATGCAAGGTTTCATTGCCAGCCACTTTATTATTCTCCAATCAAATTTTCTCATTGCACTTTCAACAGAAGGGGCGACAATGGTTTCTTGTTCCCAAAGAAAAAATGCTTCGAATAGTTTACGTCTTAACTCAGCAGAAAAGTACAAGTTATTTTTATTGGCTAAGTGACACTGATTAAGAATTGACAAGAGAGGCTCTGCAATAAAAGAAGAAGCAAATGCCGTATGACCATAATCCTTCGTAAAATGATATACAGTATATGCTTCCGCACAGACTCTTCTATTAATATCCCTAAATGCATCAGCAAATTGCTGTAAACTTGAATATTGAGCATGGCGTTGTTGACGACTAAAAAGATACTGTATTGATAAGACTTTCCCTATCTTCATCCCTTTTGCAAAATAACCACTCGCCCATAAAGCGCCATGTGCCGCAATCAGAGGGAAAACATTACGATAGCCAGAATCTTCATATAAATGATAATAAACAGATGCTCGCTGCGGTAAATCCTGAAGACCTCCTGCTAAAGCATAGCCCGTTTTTCTAATACTATCATATATTCTTTGTAGCTTTTGATCATCATTCATAATACTACAGACTTTCACTCCAGAATAAGTGTCTAAAATGGAACAAAGGCTTACCATCAAATAGTAAGCCTTTGTTCTTTAACTACACCAACAAAAATAATAACGACTGTTATTTAGACTGCCATGCAGCAGCTAGTACTGGATTAATCGCTGTTTGAACCTCTGGTGTTAAATTCCCATCAGTGGTCTCATAGTTATTAAAAGCCGCCATGGCTTGCACCAACGTATCCACTTTTTCAGCTGATAACACAGAGTTTGTGGTTTCAAGTTTATCCAGACGATAGGCTTCACCAGCAAACCAGTTTTGGATGGTGACTTGATCATCAGAGCCAAGTACATCCACTTTTAGATCATCGCCTTCCTGAGTCAACCATAATTTATCTTTGGAAATACCCGACAGTCTAAGTACATCGGTATCCTCATCCGGTGCAGTAGTGAGGTTATTAATCGTATCTTGCCCATCTCCTGAGGCAAACTGATAAGTATCATGCCCTTGGCCACCCAGTAATAAATCATTGCCTTTCCCACCAGCTAGTACGTCATTGCCGGCACCAGCTTCTAGCCAATCAGCAGCGATTGACCCTGTAATTGCCTGACTTGAACCATCACCTTTAAAAACAACGGCATAGTCAGTCTCATTCGGTAGCCCGGTATAATTAGGCGATTTAATAGGGTTGGGATTAGTAATGCCAAATATCTGGAATATTTGTGCACCTGCTAATTGTCCACCCCCTGAAAAAGTTATGTCATCTACGATATTATCACCACCCAAGAAAAAGTCTTTAACGATCAATTTATCACCGGAGTTCTTCTTCGATAGCTCTAAATCATTCCCCATTTTAAACAGGTTCTGGGCAATATCCCGATAACTAAACCCATCAAAGTGGATAGTATCAGTGCCTCCTCCCTCTCCGATAATGGTATCCACACCATCACCTTGCTTAAAGGTATAGATGTCATCACCGCGACCACCGATAAGGGTGTCGTTGCCTTTACCACCAGAAATCGAGTCATTACCGCTAAACCCTTTAATCACTTCACCCGCTGCCGTTCCGGCTAAAGTATTCGCTTGATTATCACCTAATACTTCTGGCTGACTTTCTGCTGAAGCTGTTGGCATGGCTAAACCGAAAATACCGAATAATTGACTGGCTTTAATTTCACCACCGGTTTTAAAGGCAATCGTGTCAATATTAGCGGTAGTGAAAAACTCTTTAATTATCACTTTATCTTGGGTGCCGCTAACGCTTAGCTGTAAGTCATTACCCGATTTAAATAAATTGGAGCCGACCTGACTAAACTGAATGCCTTCAAATACCAGTCGGTTTTTCCCTTGGGTGTCGATAATAGTGTCTTGTCCACCACCTAGCTTAAACACATAGGTATCATCACCTGCGCCACCCAAAAAGGTTTCGGCTTGGCTGGTACCAGTGAAAGTATCATTGCCACTCCCACCTAATTGAACATAGCTATCCACTTGGGTATCAATCGGTGTCGTGTTCGTAGAACCTGTATTCTCTCCAGTGGTTTCCTGACTGTTATTAGTTCCTGACTCTGTGGTTGTAGTACTATCGGTTGTATTATCACCATTATCAGTAGTGGTTTGTCTATTATCGGTATCAGTATTTTCAGGGGTTTCCGTTTCTGTACTAGACTGTGCAGCTAGTTCGCGCTCGATACTAGATGTGGGTATTGCATAACCACCTGAAGGCTGAATGTATTTAATCGCAAAATCACCACCTTTAAAATGGTTTAAAACTCGTACTTGCTGGTTTTCATCAGCATCTACCCGCACAATTAAATCATCATCTTCACGATGGTAACTTAACTGCTCACGGGTAATACCATTAATAAAGAATAACCAATCGTTTCCACCACCGGTGTTGTCTATGGTGTCAACACCACCGTTCAACCCATAATAATAGTGATCATCACCGATACCACCCACTAGGTGGTCATCGCCCGCTTCACCATACAATACATCGTTGCCCGCACCACCTTCTAAGGTGTCGTTACCATCGTTGGTTTTACCAGAGCCATTACCACCATTTAAACGGTCATCGCCGGAGCCACCTTGTAGATAATCATCACCATTAAAAGCAAAGATTTGGTCTTTACCACCCAAGCCTTTAATTAAATCAGCTTCCTGACTACCCAACAGTTGTTCAGCGTCATTAGTACCGGTTTTTACCTGTGCAAAATCACTTAACTCAGGTGTTGTTTCTTCACCTGTTGTACTGCTAGTGTCTTCAGCATCATCCGAAGGTAAAATCGTCAGGTTAAATGACTGTGACACAGACTCGCCAGCATTGTCAGTCGCCGTTAATTTAATGGATAAATCACCTGAAAAGTCAGCTGGCGGTTCACCAATAAACCGTTGTTGTTCAGCATCAAAACGTAACCAAACAGGTAGGGCTTCATCATCCGCCAAGGTAGCAGCAAGTGACAATGTGTCGTCAGCATCAGGATCAAAGAATGAAGTTGCTGGGATACGGTAACTAAATTCATCACCAGCCTGCCACCGGATATTGTTTAAGCGGCGTCTAATGATAGGAGCATCATTCACTGATTCGACAGTAATTGTCACTTCTCCTTCAGACTGTTTAAAGCCGTTTGATAACCGATATTTAAATGATGCCGTGCCAATGAAGTCCGCATCAGGAATAAACTCCATGCGATCTAACTTACCATTTTTTTCTTCAAACACTTCGACTACAAATGGATTTAAGTTATCACCACCTATCCTGTCATTACTAAGCAATTTTTGTACATCAATAGAAATAGAAGAATCTTCTTTAATTGTATAAACATCAGGATTAGCAACTGGTTTAACTATTGTTTGATCAAGCTCAGTATAAATTGCCTTTGTTGTTAATTCACTACCATCAGCAAATAGTAAAGGAACTCCATCTAAGCGTAACCCTTCACCAGTGACAAATCGACTAATCCTAATCTCATCACCTTCCCAAGGGAAATTAATGATTAAATCCTGAGCATCAATAGAGAAAGAAAGGTCTTCTCTAGTGATAGGAGATTTAAATTCTAAACGAGCAGATTGGTTGATATCGAGCGTATCCTTACCATCACCCTTATTAAATATAATGGTTCCTTTTCCAGATAATGCTATTTTATCATTACCTTTGCCACCAGAGATATAAACCTTCTCATCACCCTCATCCCATCCGTAACCATCTGACGTAATCTCATCATTACCCTCACCACCTAAAATAGTTGCATTTTGGTATCGAGTAATAATTATATCGTCGCCTTCACGGCCATCAATATAATCATTTTGTTGTGTTCCATTAATGACTTTATTCTCTATATAATCACTATCTTCGGAACCAAACATAATATCACTTTCATCTGTTCCACTAATGGCAACCCCATCAATTCGTTTTGCCCATGCTGGCCCTGAAACTCCATATCCAATAGAGCCACCATTTATAAAGCAGTTATACCCCCGATAACTGCCATATTCTTTTTCATCCACAAAAAATCCTGACGTAGGGAACTCAGTAATTATATCCCCATTGGGTAACTCAATACTTAGTTTTGTTTTGTGGTCTTCCGTTAAATACTTACCGAAAATAAAAAAGTCCTGATAGTTATCTTTGAAGCCAATAACCAAGGCGTTGCCAAACCAAAGAAATCTTAATTGGTCTTGAGTAATATCATCTTTGATTTGAAGCGTTATATTTTGCTCTGAAGACGATGAAACACCAAAAATCTCATCAACCCCATCACCAGTACCAAATACTGCAATCCCTTCATCCCCAAAAGATAAGCTATCATTACCAGCACCGCCTATCAGTTTGTCAAAGCCAGGCCCGCCTTTTAAAGTATCATTTCCTGCACCACCCAACAGAACGTCATCACCTTTTCCCCCCTTAATACTATCATCACCATCACCACCATCTAAAATATCATTCCCATCATATCCATAGAGCCAGTCATTACCTGCACCACCTTCTAAATGGTTAGCTTGTTCGTTACCGAAAAGGGTGTCATGTGCATCACCTGCTTTAAAATTCGGTTGCTCAGGTGTTGCACGAAATTTAACCTCTTCATCTTTAGGCGAGCCATTTTCAAAGATAATCGAGTCCATAAAATCACTGATGGTGACATTTTGTCGGTCAGCAAAATTAAATGTGATTTGCTCGGCTCCCGGTAATAACTGCCTGGTTCTTGTATCAAATGCGGCTATGTAAATAACATCCGTTTTAGAGGGTAATTGAATAGCCAGTACATCTCCTTCAATCTGCTGGCCTTGTTGCGATGATGGTTTAACTGCCATTTTCACACTAGAAAAAGAAGTGCTTGTTAAGTCAATGATATTGTTACCTTCCGTATCCCAAACAACATCATAGCCATCACCTGTTTTAAAGTGGTAAATATCATCCCCTTCACCACCTCTTAGAAAGTCTGTGCCTGCACCTCCTGATAAGATGTCATTGCCTTCATCACCATAGAGCTGGTCATCACCTTCGCCGCCATCTAGTACATCATCTCCAGCACCTCCATGCAGAAGGTCATTACCAAATTCGCCGTATAAGTGATCATCACCCGCTACCGCACTTTCTTCTTCACGAGCATCACCATAGAGGGTATCGTTGTCAGCACCACCATAGAGACGGTCATCATTACCATTACCCACAATAATATCATCACCATCATTCCCATACAGCATATCTCTGCCATGGTATTCTGTGGCCAGCTGACTATTCGTGTCACCAAAGGCTTTTCGAGGGATCGACTCAAATAATTCATCATAGGTACTGGGGCGGTCGCCATAGATTATATCTTCACCGGTTTCCCCTGTGATAATGTCATCGCCCTGCTCACCTAGTAGGACATCATTTCCTTCACCACCTGATATCACATCGTTATAGCTGTATTGATTGTCTAAACCAGCTGAATAAATAATATCTTTAACGAACCGCACGTCAGGCTTTAATTCATGCTCACCTTTAAATGCCTTAAAACCCGCATATTGTCGTGAGTCACCATAAATTAAGTCATTCTCTTGGTTTCCTGATAAGACATCATTACCCGTTCCCCCAGCAATAGTATCTAACCCTTCTCCACCGTAAGCATAATCGGTATGTTCACCACCGGTAATAAAATCACTGCCACCATTACCATGCAGTACATTAATATCACCTGCTTTATCAACACCCAGCAATTCATGTTGATTCAGCTCAGTATTTTCATCCAATTGCCACTCATATTTGTTACGTCCACCTGAACCCCAAATTAAATCCTGGCCTTCCCCACCTTCTATATAGTCAGAGCCACTGCCGCCTTCTAGAGTATCTTTGTCTCCGCCACCGTAGATGACATCATCACCTGCTAATCCATAGAGAGCATCTTGGTAATCATCACCTTTCAGCTCATCATTTTTTAAACCACCAAAAAATGCGGAACTCCACTCACCATAATGATAATTCTCCTTACGCGCATCATCATGCTTATATAGAGACGCATCCATAATTAATGAACGGTTATTTAGCTGATTTAAACTTTGACTTGCAGAGTGATACCGGTAAGCATAGGAGCCAGGAATCTTTTGAAGACGATAACTGGTAGTAAACCCTGGTATTTTGGAAGGATCACCATCACCAAAATTAAAAGCTGAATCATCTACTACCGGTTTTTTAATTTCTTCTGCTTCTTCAAACGTAATACCAAAACTGTTGTTATCTTTATAGAAGGATTTAAATAAAATGGAACCTGTAGCATCACCATCACGCACTTGTACTAATAACTGACTACCATTGTAGGTATAGCGGTTGCCCTGATCATCTTGATATAGCTCAGCATCATCAGCAATACGAGTCACTTTAGTGATGGTTTTATTATTAATGACTAGTTGGTTTATACCAAAGGTGTCGTCAATGATATCGTCACCATCGCCAGTGTTGTAGTGATAGGTATCATCACCCGCCCCGCCAACTAAAGTGTCGTCTCCTTTACCGCCGGTTAAGGTGTCATTGCCTGTGCCGCCATATAATTTATCAGTATCTTCACCTCCATCTAATTCGTCGTTATCTTTACCACCTTCAAGATAATCTTTTCCTTGCCCTCCCGTGAGCGTGTCGTTGCCTACATTTCCAAATAGGTAATCGTCTCCACCGCCCCCTATGAGACTATCCCCTTTCTCTCCACCAAAAACTATACGCTTAGTTTCAGCTATCCCACCATCAATTCCATTTACTTTTAGCTCGTATTTTTTGTCTCCAGTGTAATCTGTAAAGATTATATCTCCAATTATTGGTACAGGAAATAATCCCACTGGAGGAATCCCTATAGACTCGAGGAAGTTTAATGTTATTTCAAAAATACCATTATTAGTTTTGTTTTGTCGGTATAGTTTTTCAAAAACCAAAAAAGTGGCCCGTTTATCCAGCCACTCTTCAGATAAACTTCCATCACCAGTGATTGGATCTTTTAGGCTTAAATCGTATTGATAGTTATCTAATGTTATTGCAATTGGATTTAGTGTATATAGTGCATTTCTAACAGAAACATTCTTTTTGGCTAGTTCTATTATTTGCTGTTTACTATCAGGGAGTACTTGAATAAATAGATTTTGCTGAGCTTCAGGTGTAAAGTTTTCAAAAAAATCTTTTGCCCTTTCAGAAAAATTCTCACTAGTGGTAATAAATTGAGCTTTTTTTCCACTATAACCAGCTATTATCCAATCTAGCACAGTTTCTGTACCAGCTTTGCTTATTAATTCTCCAAACAGCTTCGCATCACCTGTTAACAAAGAGCTAATGTTATTGAATGCCATTGCTTTCAAGTCATCCCAGTTAGCCTCCTGAAATGTATCCCAACCTATCCCTAAGTCAGTAAGAAGCTGCTTATCAAGTGTAAGAAGCTGAACTCCTGCCTGTTTTGCTGACTCCCAAAGAGCTTTACTATATGCTTCATACGCAAATAGAATATTTTTTAAGTCATCAAATTTATCTAGATGCCCACCACCTGCGGTTAGTAATCTATATGTCTGATTATCGCCAAAAGCTGAAAATAATATTGACCCTGCCCAACCAGCATTAATATCACCCCCTGCAGTGTCTTTATCATCTAGGCTTGCAAATAACGTTTGGCCAACACCTGTTGCATCCTTATCTGCAATATTTCTTATAGTTGGGAATAGCCAACGACCATCAGGTTGTTTACGCCTAGAATCTAGAACATCTTCCAACGCTTTTTCTGCTACTGCATTTGATGCTGCTTGCATTATCTCATCAGTATATGTAACCCCCCTCAATTCCATCTGTCGCTTGCTATATACACGAATTATTTCTGAGAACACACCTCTACCTGCATTTGCTTGCTCAGCTCCTTTAAACCATAACTTAACATCGCTATCAGGTAACATTTCTGAAATGGCACGATAAACATCATCATACCTGTTATTTTCATTAGGCCCTCTCTTTTGGAAATCTTTAATTATTTCAATTTGCTCTTGGCTAAGATAAATATTTGTCATTTTGAAAATTACTCTATTATTAATGAATTTACTTTGCTAACAATATTTTGATGAACTTCATGCCAAAAAGGCAGTAATTCACTGCTTATGAAATATGAAACATAAAAGCCATTTGGGTGCTGATACCCCCCCCAACATGTATCTATCTCTCCTATTGGATGCCCTGTACATCTAAACTGAACTGGACCACCTAATGGGGTAACTACATGCTTAGCACTTGATTGATAACTTATATAACCCCATCCCCCACGATAATTTTTTGAATGAAATTCAGTCAATCCTAGTTCAGTATTATCAATCACTTTGCTCCATTTGTTTGCTTGAAGTCGAAAATCTGAATTTTTAGGATTTTCATATAAAAACTTCTCCATTTCGACTCTTACCATCCAAGGCGCAAGTATTCCACCATCCCAGGTATGCTCAAGTAAATATGATAAGTCCAAATACACTGTTAATGTATCTGTTTGGCCTGATTTAATATCCCCTACGGTATAAACATTCATAGGTATATCAGCAGGAATTTTGAATGCTATATCTTCAATACGAATAATATTTTCTTCTCCTTTTTTTATCCCATGAGCTTCAAAGTATTCAGGTGTATTTGCAGAGGGGACTTTTTCACAACCATAAGAAAATACAATCGCTATAATAAAGATCATTAAAAAAAACAATTTATTCATAAAATCAAAACTCACTCAATAAATGGTTTTTGTTTATAAAAATAATATACTCGCTTAATATCCATAAACCTTTCATATTTAAGCTCAACACAATAACAAACTGGACGAAACCTTATCTTTTCAATTCGCTACACTTTAACTGTAAATGTTTTACCTAAGATGTAGAAATATTCAGGGAAATCACAACCGTTCAATAGCAACAGTCTCTAAGCACCACACTCATCGACTGGCAACGATTTCCTACTCTCCCCAACAAGTAAACCCATACATATCATGGCAATTTGTCAGTTGAACAAGTCTTTCAAGTCAGTCGAAGCTTTGTCGGCTGATTATAAAGCAATCTATTTTGTCTAACCATTCAAATTCCGGCCATCAACATAAGGGAAAACACTTACACATTATGATTAGAGTAAGGGACTATAAATATGGCTAATGGCTAAGGATAACTACCATCAAATGAGTTGAATTTGCCGATTGATCATTGTCGGAGTAAAAAGCTATTTAAGGGGGTTTACGATAGCCAAATGATTATTTTGGCTTATTAATTTAAAGTATTCCCCAATCAAACAGTTTTGCAAAAAGGCAATTAAAAATTATTTAATTATAGGATTCGTTATTCACTACCACCAAATTCCATCATATAACCTAGCTTGTTTGTACATTCAACGACAACTTTTTTTACTGTATGTCTTTCTTCAGTATTTAAAATATAAGAAAGCATTTCTAATTTAGAGTCATCAGAAAAAACTGTATTGATTGGATATATTGTTCCATTATAAAAAAATGCAAATAAAATTATTTCAAACATATCTGATTCTACAGGAACAAGCCATGAGCTATTAATTTTATCAACGTTCCAATCACCACCTTTAGTTATCTCACCTAATGGTGTTTCATAGAGACGTGAGTTATCTGAAATTGGACCACTTACAGATACGTTATCATTTTCTGTTTCATTCCAACATTTGACAATAGTACTTTGTATCATCAGCTGTCAATTTTTCTCGAATAAAACTCATTACTCAAACCTTTTGCAATTTATCAAAATAATTTAATTAGTTATCTATAAATGCATTGAGTCTTTCAGTGTACGCTCAACACAATAACAAACTGGGCGAAACCTTATCTTTTCAATCCGCTATAATACTTTAACTGTAAATTCTTTATATAAATTTAGAAATATTATTAATTTACCCTTAAGCCTTCTAAAACTTTCTCTGATTTTTCCAAATAAAAACTAAGCTCACTAATTTTATTCTTATCAATTAGAAATGTAACAACTAAGCTCTGTTCTTCATAGACCCACACTTTACATGCTGGATTACGCGAACTACATTCAACATAATATTCTTTACTATACTCAATTGGAGTAAAATAATAATTTCCAATACCACTCAATATTTTTGACGAGTAATCTTTTCCTGACAGTCTATTTTCTTTAATTTCTATGAATTCAGATTTAGGCAGATATTCAATATCAAAGATCCAGTTACCTCCATTTATCTCTTCATCCATACCGTACTCTTTATACGGTACTCGAAGCAAAATAGTGCCAGCAGGTCTAAAGTAAGGTTCTTGCATTCCAAAAGGATGGAAATACTTTTTTGGTATTTCAAATTCAACCACATCATCATTATTTTCAAAGAATACGGTATAGTGATTTTTGAAAAAATATTCATATATATATACAAATAAAACCTTGGCTGAAATATTGCCAAATAAACAAGTATCGACAGAATAAAACCAACTATTATTTTGTAGCTTGTCTTCACCTCTATACTCCAACAAAAATGGTATTACCTAAATTTTTAAAACCTCACCTCAAACTCAACCGGCTCATCAACACACAAGGTTTAGGCGATTTAACTAATTCGCTTGTAATCCTTTTTCACTAATGGCATTTAATTCAGGGCAATAAGGCATATCTTCCGGTAGTTTTACATTCCAAACTAAGCAATATTTATTAAGCGATTTTGTATAAAAATTTAGTGTGCCTTAATATTCGCAAATATTCGACACAGAATTACCTGTCTAAAACCTCCAATGCCCTGACTACCCATTCAGCAACAGACATGCCTTCCGATTCCGGCTTGAAATTACCGCCAAGCTTATTGAATGTATCTTGGAGTAAATCTTCTTTACTTAAAAGTTCCTTTAGCTCCTGAACCAATTGAACTACAGATTCAGTGGGTTCAGCATTTTTGAAGCCTTCTACAACGGCTAGCGTTGATTCATAATCATCGCGCCAATCCTGATGGAAATAAGCATCAAAGAAGTATTCAAATATTTCGCTCACTATTTACTCCTAATCACTTGGTTTCGGGAACGACCTATGGACACGGTAGCCATTTGGAGCAAAAGGATCTTTCGCCAAAGCACAAATGATTGGTTGGATGGCTGGGATACAGTGGCACCTTGTGTAATAACCCGGCCAACCTCGTAATGAGGCTATTGTTAACAGCATAGCCAAGTTGGTGTGGTTATGCCTCTTGATTATTTGTTATGTTCATCTCATACACATTCTATGTACTTCTTCACATATTTCATCAAAGCATACGCTACTAGGTAAGGCTACTTTAGAAATTCTAGCAGTTCCCGAATGTGTTTTGACAATTAGAGTTTGATTACTTTTAACAGTTTCTATTTTATAGCTCTTAATATTTTCTGAATTCATTTCAATGACTTTAGTACTCCATGGGTATTGTGGGGTAAGTATAGCGTCATTACTTACAACAATTTCTCTGTGAATAAATGTCGTTATCAAAGCTAAAGTGATAAATACTATCCCTGCTAATAAAAAAATAAGAATTCCACACAAAAAAACAAGTCCTGCTGTTTTGCTTAAAACTATCCCTTTAATTTCTACAACATAGTTAGGATCAATTGACCACAGAAAAAACTGATAAAAAAAGCCAGCCACCATCAGTAGCGAGAGAAATAAAATCACTCTATTTTTAAATCTATATTCATACTTATTTACAGGCATTTAACAAACTCAATATAAAGTTAAAAAAATCTTAAATAGAATAGAACGATTATATCATGTTTAGTTCATTATAATCGACGATGTAAATTTTGTAATATCTCTACACACATTAACTACCAAATCACTATCCCATCCTACTCAATCAATATCCAAAACCACCTAGCTCACCAACGAAGCAGGTATAAGTCTGATAGCGTAACACTCGAACTTTCTGACTCCGAAATACCCATCATCTATCAGTCGCTATCCAGAGGAAATTTAAGGACATTCAAAACTTAGAACTAGAAATACCGCGATTATTAACCACGTTCATCGTTTCTATCTGACGTAAACCTGCGGTATAAAGTAGTGGGATCTTTTGTAGCTAAGGCATGGATGCCTTATTAGTGCTTGATGGGCCATGGAAGGCCCTTCAAGTGCGGCGGAAAAATATCCTACTACTTAGTGCCTTATATATTCCTCACCCCAAACTCAACCGGCTCATCAACGCACAAGGTTTAGGCGATTTGACTAAATCGGCTTGTAACCCTTTTTCACTGATGGCATTTAATTCAGGGCGATAAGGCATATCTTCGGGTAGTTTTACATTCCAGACTAAACCAATATTCATTAAGCGATTTAATACCCACCAACCGGGATCGGTTTGGCCTTTGTAAATACCTAAGATGGCTGAGCCTGGGTACGCATGGTGGTTATTGTGCCAGGATTCACCCATGGTAATTAACCCAGCGAATTTTACATTGTGGCCTTGAACGGCGGCGCCTTTTAGATGCCAGTCTCTACCTCCTTGATTATGGGCAAAATAACCAATTAACCAATGGCCAGTTACAGAGACTACAATACGCGCGCTAATCCCCCAGATTACCCAGGGTAGTCCACCAATACAGAAAAACAAAATAGCCCAAGGGAGTTGTTGCCACATCCAGGTACGTTCCATCCACTGATAGACTTTATCGTTAGCAATCGCCGGCTCTGGTTGAAATGCCGGTGGATGAGTTAAATGAATATCACAATGTAGTTGCCACCAACCATCTTTTAAAAAACGTTGGCCATGGCGTAAATAATCATGGCAATTGGGTTGTCGTTGTGCCCAGTCTCGTAAGTCATGGCTATATACCATCCCTAATGGCCCCGCCATTCCGACTAAGGTTCCTAAATGGACAAAAAAATACTCTAACCATTTGGGGCATTCGTAACTGTTATGGATAAGTCGTCGATGCATCCCCAGTGAATGGCCTAAACATAAGGTAATTGCTGTGGTTGTTAAAAAAACCAGAATGGCTTCCAAGGATAAGGTGAATAGTCCACCGATCAGCGCAATAAGCCCATGGGCCGTTAGCCATAGCGACTTAGAAAATGACCAGTTCACTATGCCATCAACGGGGTTGACTAACTCATTACTGGGTTTGATACGGGGGGTTTCGTTATTGGTATCCATGTTGACTCTGAAAAAATAGAAGTAAATGGTATTGGCTGCTCAATTATAAAGCAGACCATGTTGCATAACCATTCAAAAACAGGTCACATTGATAAGGAGAAATACCTATAATCCCCTGTTTACACAGCAGCTTATAAGTTTGAGTAATGATCAACCATTATAGTAGTAAGGGCACTTTTAGCGGTGCCCGTAAATGAATTGGCATTTGAGCAGAGGTAAGGTTTTTCCGGTCGATAAGTAATTTTTAATATTTATCTAAAATACCGTCCAAATCCCGGTAACTAATTATTAGGTAGTATTTTCATCAATTGCAAACTGACTAGGGGTAAACGCCTCTTTATTCCTTGGATACATTAAATTTAAGAAGACAATAAAGCTTACCGCAAACTCTGTCATCTCACCACGTTTAGAGGAACTGATCAGTCCTTCTACGATAAGCAAAACGACTATGTAAGCAATGATTTGGTAGTTCTGAGGAAGAGGAAATGCAAATTTATCCAAAAAAGATCGTACTTCTACGTTTTTAATATAGAGTGGTGTTAATACAGCCAAATAAATAATAAAGATCAATGCTATACCTTTAGCAAAAATTATTTTATTTATTTTTACTCCATTAACACGAAGGTTATGTATATTCGTTTCACCTTGCGTATTATACTGTTTAAAAAAAGCATTACTTTCCACATTAAAAATACGTTGACCCCATGAGATTTCTTCTCCTGCCCCGAAAATAAAAGCACACATTAACATAGATAACGTGAATAAAAACAGAGCGCTTTTTTGCCGCCATAATGTAGTCATACGGTATATACATATACCTGCGCATAACAACAACCCAAACACTGTAAGCCACTCGATAATGCCATCTTCTATAACATAGGAGTGGCGAAATAGTAACTCATCATAATGAGATAATCCCATGCCCACTAGCACCAAAATTAGTACCAACGATAAAACTATTTTTTCAGTGATTGATAACATTTATAATGACCTTTTATTAACGTTGAGTAACGAAGGAAGTATATAAACCAATCTAATGGCTGAATAAAAAACAATAAAGGGGTCCATGAGGTAATCCCATAGATTTAACGACACCATGATTTTCATTTTAAAACACAATACAGCGCTTAGCAGTAAAGCAAATAGCAAGTACCAGTTGTATATAATACAAACAAGCATTGATATCATTAAATAAAGGAGATAATAAATGGCATCAGGTGAGTTAGCGAAACCCCATCGGTAAGGATCTAACATCGTTAACCCGCTGGCCATTGGGTATAAAATTATTCCATTTATTACAAAAAAAACATATACCGGTAACCATTGCCGTGAATTCTGCCAAAATAGATTGAGTGATGGATAAAGTGATTCAACATAATTAATCAGCACATAGGCAGTTAATAGTAAAAGAGTTGATATACTCAAATAACTAGTAACAGCAAACACATATGCACTTATCGTTAACTGATTAACCTGAATAAACGAGATAAGCATTAAACAAATAGCCAAAACAGTCAGGCTACTTGTAGATAGCCAACGTTTAAATAATTTTATACTAATAGCCATCATCAGAAGTGTTGTAGAGTAAAAAGCAATTGCTGTCATTTTTTTATTCTTTCCTCAAGCCAGGTTTGATTGAAACGCACATGCTTAATATGGGTTTTATTCCATGTATACAGTATGTGAAAGTCTCCATCATGAGATCGTTTTATTGTTGGGTAAGAATATTCAAACTCTTTATCATTAGTATTTTTTTTATTCTCAATTTGATGAAGTAGATACCACAACTTTGAATTCTTGGCTTTATAAAACAAAGATAAATTATTTCTCTTATCATGTAGATTATTAATAACTAATAACAGCCCACCTGAGTCTACAGCTATTCCTGAGATAGCAGCATTAGGGTTGGGTAAGTCAGTAAACAGGGGCGTTTGCCAACTTTTTCCTGAGTCAATCGTTCTGGTTTCTAGCAGTGTGCTATCAACGGCATCTGTTCCATTTCGTAAATAAACGCTTGCCGTGTTTCTATCAGTAGACAATAAAATAGGTTGTAAGCCACTTCGTCCATAACTAAGGCGAGCCTTATCCAATACATAACCATTTGGACTTAAGCGTAACAATTCGCCAAATTTTCCTATCATTTCGTGATACACTGGCAGCCCTATACTGCCGTTTTCATATAAAAAAGGTTCTCCTTTGACAAGCGTACTTAGATTAAACATTGGGGAAGTGATTAACCGCCTGGGTTTAGACCAACTATGCGCATCATCATCGGAAACAACAAAGTTAATACTGCTGACAGCCCAACCGCCTAAAGATACGCTAACAAAAAATAACCATATTTTTCCTTCATTATCACGAATAGAAACGATATTACCCAGTTTTTTTAGATAAATATTTAACTGATTACTGATATTAACTCGATTAAATAGTTGTTTCTCGCCATGCCACTGATTATGCTTAACATCAAGTTGCGCGGTATAAATAGACACATCTTTAGCGCCCTCACGTTCACCTCCGTACCAAAAAGCATGCATACTGCCATTCCTTGTAAAGACGGCTGATGCACTATGTACTTCTGGTGTAATACCTGATGAGACAAATTGTTCAGTGTAGACAGGATAACTTAATGGATTATTAAGATAACCACTTGATTTTTTTAAGCTAAAATCAGGAAAATCATCTAAAAATAGTGCCTGCTGAAATAGTGGAATAAAAATTATAGAGACCAAGATAATAGCAACGATTCGCACAAAAGCGTACTTATCAAAAAAAGCTTTAAGTAGGCTGTAATTACTTAGATTATCCAACATACTACGCTAGCCCTGTGCTTGGCTATTGCAGTGGTATTTTGAAAATGCTTGATTTGAGCTTTCTGAGAGGAAACTGAGGGTATACTTGCTTACACATAAACTGCCTTTTTACTTCTAAAGTATAACTAAAGTTAAGTATAGATGGTTTTAAGGGCATCTCTAATAATTGTTTATGGCCTCTATACAGGCTGATGAAGACAGCTTACGGAGTGTAGCTGGTTGCTTATCCTGACCTGCGAAGGGCCAAACCATCAGTTGCAACACCATCAATTGCAACAATAGTGACACAATCACTCTAGTGGTCCATGCGTAAAGCTGGGTACTATAAAGTAATACCTACTTACTCATTATTTACTACTTCTCTTTTCCTGATTGAGTTAACTGCCATTCCTAGTTACTTTTTAACCATCAACGATACCAACTGTTTTAAGAGGTGATTTTATGGACTATTCCGATTTACAAGGCTCAAGCCAGAGCTGGGTTGTTTTCGTAAAGATTTCATTTGTATTATCCATTGCAGCCATGTTAATGGGTATTTTAATTATCCCTGCCTCACTGGAAATAAAAGGCTATTTAGTTATCAGTGCCTTATTTATTATCAACTCAACTATCACCCTATCAAAAACCTTACGTGATGAGCACGAAAAAGAGCGTTTAATTAATAAAATATCAACGGCTAAAACGCAGAAGATTATTAATGAGTTTACAGATTAGGACACCTTTTCGACAGGCCACCAGCATGCCTTCAAGCCAACGCCTTGATTGCGAATTTACCAGAAGGCCAGAGACTGAAAACAATTATTAGAGGTGCCCTTACCGCTATGAGTGTATTACAAAAAATATTGGCTGTAATCCGAGGCAAAGTAAGGGAGATAGCTGAGCCGATGATTGATGGGAATGCAATCCGCACTTATCAACAGGAATTGGTCAGTGCTGAAGCTGGGTTGACTCAAGTAAAACACTATTTACGTCTGGTAATGGCCGAACGTATTCAACTGGAAAGCAGCTGCCAGTTACTCAAACACCAATTGGCAAAAAGTGAACAACAAGCCCTTGAGGCTTTAAATAAAGGGGAAGAGTCGCTTGCTATCGACATAGCAGCCACCATTGTTGAAATAGAGTCCAGCCTGGCTAATCAGCAAAATCATATTGTGCAGTTACAGGCTAAAGAAACTAAACTGACTCAGCAGACCAAGGCCGTTGCTCAGCAAATTCGTGAATTTAGCCTTCAGTTACAATTGATCCAGGCAACGGACTATGCTCACCAAGCCTTCCGCTTGGTGTCCCATTATACCGAAGGTATTTCATCTAACTTCAGTCAGTTACAGGCATCATTATCAACCATTAAGCAACAGCAGCAGTATTTTGAAGCGTTTGATGAAGCACGTGCCAGCCTTGAAATAACGAATACCGCTAATGAAAAGCAAGCGCCATGAAAGACTCATCAGGTATCCAGCTGCTTTAGCATCCAACCGGCCAACGCGGCAATACCCAGTATCACTATGGGCGAAACCACATAAAATACGGCTACACCAAATCGAAAGCCTGTACCGGGCCAAACCAGGATAACCATAAAATCAAATAGGCCATGTCCTACCGCCAGAGCCAATAAAGACACTGAAAAATAACGCAATACCGCTAATAACACCCCTAACGAGAAATAATAAGGCAAGGTATGTAAACCATTATTAAAGTGATATAACGCAAATAGTACACTGCTTATTAATATAATTAAGCCTGGACGATGGTTATTGCTAAAAAATGGCAACCCACGGAATAAAACTTCTTCTGCTAAAGCAATCAGCACCAAATAATAAAAAAGCCCTTTTAGGGCTATAGTTAAATTTAGTTGCGACCAATTTGAGGTTCGTTCAGTCAAACCAAAAATCAAGCCAATGACCAGTAGCAAGACACTGAGGAGTATTGCGCTTCGCACCAACATATAACGAATAGAATGTGAAGCACCCCCGGAAAAGAAAACGTTAGCACAATTTTTCTGGCAATAGTAAAAAAGGGCTCCTCCAATGATCAATTGCATCCAAGACAAACTATGGAGTAATTGTACTCTTTCAGCTCCCACCAATCCTGCCGCATACCCAATAATAACCACTGATAGTACAACGATGAACGACAGTGCTGCTATTATGAATAACATTAATATACCCTTCACGAATGATTCTTAGGTTTTGTTATCTTCATTCCTCACCCCAATCACCTATTATTTATAGGCTCATGAAGTTTCGTCACTCGATGGCCGCACCTAAAAACCATTCGTATTGGGTATATATAGCTATCATTAATGATTTTTAGGCAACTAAAATCATAATATCAGTTGTTATCTAAACAAGCTGCCCATTCTTTTTTATTTAAACTTGATGTATTTTTTTCAGCAACTCACCAGCAGCTGTCAGTTCTTGGGGAGTATTGATATTCATTAGCTGTGAATGAAATAAAGCAGGTACTTGCCAAGGTTTCGCACCAATAGCAGCTAACCAGTCAAATACTTTGCGATTACCTTGTTGTAATTGCTGTTCGATACGTAATGCATCGACCGTTTTAACAAGGCAGTGGAGAAAATGTCCTTGTTTTTCTGTTTGTAAATAACTGGTCGGGTTAGCGGTTAAATTAACTTCATTTATCCAGCTAGCCAACAGGTTTTCGGTGATTAATGGGGTATCAGTGGGTACACATAATAGCCAAGGTGTATCGACTTGTTTTGCCGTCGCTAGAATACCCGCTAAAGGGCCTTGATACTGAGTCGGTTCAGCATCATTAATTAATTGCCTGGTGATTTGTTGATACTGATCGAAGTGACGATTGCAGCTAATGTAGACATCAGTAACCACCCCCTCCATTGCCTGTTTAACCCAACTGGCCAGCGGCCTACCCGCTAAATCAATTAAGCCTTTGTCCTGGTAATCCATTCGGCTTGCCTGACCACCCGCCAAAATAATGCCGGTTACTTTTTTGTCAGCCTTATCAACCTTATCAGGTAACGGAGATACTATTTTAGTTGGGTCGCTCATGAGGTTCTAAACAAATAAATAAAACCACCCAAGCTTAACAGGATTTAAAGTAATGATGAAATGGGCTACCCACCAATCGCTGCTTCCACATTAATCCCTGCTTCCCGCATTTTCGCTAATTTATAACGTAAGGTACGTGGGCTAATACCGAGTTTCACTGCCGCTTCTTTGCGTTTCCCCCGCTCTTGTCGTAACGCATCAATAATTAACTGAAATTCCCGTTGTCGAACCCCATCACATAACTGAGCCTTATGGCTACACTCCGACAACGACCCATCAGATGGCTGTGAATCAACCATGGCAGCGACGGGAGCAGTCGTATGAAAGGCAGGCGGATTAACTTGAATATCACTCATCAGCTGCTCAGGTGACAGATCAACACATAAGTCACTGGCATAAATAACATCACCTGGTTGTAAAATTAATGCCCGTTGTATGGCATTATCCAGCTCCCTGACATTGCCAGGCCAATGATAATGCAACAATTGCTGTTTAGCTGATGCATCTAATTGCACAGGTACCCGCTGCATTTTTTGACAATGCTGGCTAAATAACCGTTCAGCAATGGGCACAATATCCGCCGGCCGCTCCCGTAATGGCAACAACTGCAGTGGAAATACACACAGCCGGTAGTATAAATCTTCACGAAAACTGCCCGCTTTCACTTGCTCCAGCATATCTCTATTCGTGGTTGCTAGCACTCTTACATCCAGGGAAATGGTTTTTCGTCCCCCCACTCGCTCAACTTCTCTTTCTTGTAATACCCGTAATAGTTTGGCTTGCAGCCCCAAGGCCATTTCTGAAATTTCATCCAGCAATAATGTGCCCCCATCCGCTTGCTCAAATTTACCTGGCATACTTTGGTAAGCACCTGTAAAAGCCCCTTTTTCATGGCCAAATAAAGTCGCTTCCAACATATTTTCAGGGATAGCAGCACAATTAATGGCAATAAAAGGTTGTTTTACCCTGGCAGATTGTTGATGGATATAGCGAGCTAAAACCTCTTTGCCCGAGCCGCTTTCACCTGAAATCAACACTGTGGAGTCGGAAGCAGCCACCCGTTTTGCTAAAGCCAACAACTGTCGACTGGTTTCTGCCGCTGCAACGGGGCTATCAGCTCCTTTGATATTAGAGCAACCAGTAATGACCCTGCCGACAATATCCAGCAGTGCTTCTGGCGCAAAGGGTTTGACCAAATAGTCAATAGCACCCATTTTCATTGCCTGCACTGCTTGATTAATGCTGCCATAAGCCGTAGCTAATAACACCGGAATTTGGGGGAAATGCTGCTTAATATACAACAGTAAATCATGGCCATTCATTTCTGGCATATTGACATCGGTTACCACCATATCCACGCGTTGCTGACTCAGCTGCTGAACCGCTTCTTTACCATGGATGGCAGCCCGGCAGTGATAGCCAGCTAAAGACAAGGTATCACAAATAGCTTCTTGTAAGGCCTGGTCATCTTCTACAACTAATACAGTGTATTGACTCATTATACTGACTACCTCCATTATTCCTTTGCCAATATTGTTTGCTAAATATTCACTATTTTTTCAGCTACATTGGTGGCTATTGGCTGATTTGATAAGGGAATACTGATTTGAGCGCAAGTACCCTGATCCGGTATAGAGTGCAAGTGAAAATCCCCTTGGTGGGCACGCACCACGGCTTGTACCACAGCGATGCCTAGCCCTGTTCCCTGAGCTTTAGTGGTAAAAAAAGGTTCTTTCGCTTGCTTTATTTGCGCTTGACTCATACCAGGCCCGTTATCTTTAATAGTGATTAGCAATCGACTACGGGTTACCCTGGCCGTTACCCGCAACCAAACAGCCTGTTGATTAGCGGCTTCAACTGCATTAGTCATTAAATTTAAACAAGCCCCAACCAACGCATCCTGATTACACTGCAAAATTGCCTGCTGATAAATCGTCTCTTGATTGGGCTTATCTTTATTGGCAGGACATTGCCATTCAATCTTGGCCCGTTGAAAAACTGCTACCCCTTCCACCGCATGTTGCAAGCTGGTAAAAAACGCAATAACCGACAACTGGTTCGCCATGGGCAATTCTCCACGAGCAAACACCAGCATATCTCGTACTTGTCGATCCAGATGACTCAGTCTGGCCATGAGTTTTTCAGCAAATTTAATTTGTTGGACAGGCGGCAGCGATCCTTTCATTAAATGCCCTGCATAGAGCATCGCTGCTGAAAGTGGTGTTCGAATTTGATGAGCTAATGACGCCACCATTTTGCCCAGTGCTGATAACCGTTGATGATGACTCAGCGCTTGCTGCAAGCGTCGTGTTTCCGTTAAATCATTTAACAGGATGATTTGACCCGGCTCAGATTCCAGTGAGCGGGTGGCAATATTCACTCGGCGCCCATCTTTTAGCGATATTTCGTGGCCATCATCATCACGAGGGGCAAAGCAGCGTGTTATAATATTCCGCCATACCTCTCCCAGTAGTGGCTCACCTAATAAATCAACTGCCGTTTGATTACATTCTACCACTATTCCCTGGGCATCAATGACCACAACCCCTGCCGGTAAAATATGTAACAAACTTTCTAGCCGCTGAGATAACCGAACCTTTTCTGCAATTTCTCGTTGGTATTGAGTTTTAGTTGTCGCTAGCTGCTGAGCTAAACAATTCACTTGACTCTCAAGTGACTGGCTTTCCCATTTAAGTGCTGAGCTAAATAGTGTGGAATAAGGAACGGTTACGTTACTATCAGGCCGCAGCTGAATCATTTCCTCAGTACTTACATCAGGTAACTCTGCTTGGCTTTTAGCGGTAGACGTGGGCTCCGCCGTGAGCGTTTTTATATAATTCGACATCGGTAAGCTCCCTGAAGACACTCTGTGGTGCCAATTCATTGGACTTAACCGGTGTTTGCAATATCAATGCCCAATATTTTTTATTTATTAAATCAATAGGTTAGCTGACCAAAACAAATTGCAGTCAATTCCCTGACATGGATTCACGACGTTGCAAACCGTATTTTCGCATTTTTTCTACCAAGGTGGTTCGGCGAATATGCAACCGCTCAGCAGCCCGAGCAACAACCCCATTACTATCATCCAGGGCTTGTTTAATTAAGCTTTTTTCCAGGTTAGTCAGGTAGTCTTTTAAATCCAAACCATTCACAGGTAATAAGGCGGGCGTATCCAAGCCAACTAAACCGACGGTTTCGATCTGTTGGGGAAACATGTCTACCACATCTTTAGTATTTTCATCATGCTCATCAATATGCCGGTATTTTTTGGGTAATTCCTGTACGCCAATAACACCATAGGGATGCATAATGGCTAAGCGCTCAACCAAATTTGCTAACTCTCGGACATTACCGTGCCATTCATGACGACACAACGACATAATCGCCGCGGAATTAAATCGGATTGAACCGCGCTTTTCATTTTCCAACCGGGCAATTAACTCATTCAACAGCAGCGGTATATCTTCCACACGTTCTCGAAGGGGTGGCATATCAATGGGGAAAACATTTAACCGATAATACAAGTCTTCACGAAACCCGCCATCCTGAATCATGTCTTCTAGATTCTTATGGGTGGCTGCTATAATGCGTACATCTGTGGTAATGGTTTTATTGCCCCCTACTCGCTCAAAATATTTTTCCTGCAACACCCGTAGTATTTTCACTTGCATATGCAGAGGCATATCACCAATTTCATCTAGAAACAGCGTGCCTCCCTGTGCCAGTTCAAACCGTCCAATACGAGTAGAAATGGCCCCAGTAAATGCGCCTTTTTCATGGCCAAATAATTCGCTTTCCAGTAACTCACCAGGGATGGCACCACAGTTGACAGGTACAAAAGGGCCATTGCGGCGATGGGAGTTATAATGCAGGTTTCGTGCAACCACTTCTTTACCGGTTCCAGACTCCCCGGTGATCAGTACACTGACATCCTTATCCGCCACCTGAGCCATCATCTCCCTCACCTGTTGTACCTTCCGGCTGGTGCCAACTAAGCTGCGGAACAACTGAATTTCTCGCTGCTGGCTACGACCATGATGACGACTAAGCTGATATTGCTCGTGAAAAACCTGAGAACGATGCAGGCTATCCAGTAGCTTGTTATAGCTGGGCGGGTAATCAATCGTCGCGATCACTTGCCGTTTCAAGTCTGGATCACAGGCTTCTGACAGCGATTGTTCACCAATTAATAATACGGCTATACCGCCATACCATTTTTGGATATCAGCAATCATCGACTCCAAAGGGCTATGGCAATCGCCCAATAATAACCCAGCGATACCTTCAGGGTTAACATCCTGCTCTTTTAACGCCTGCAACCAATGACTGGAATCCAAAGCAATAAAGTCTTCTCCTAAGAACTCCAGGATGACCTTCATTTCGTGCCGACGATTGGCATTATCATCAATTAGCAAGACTTTGATTTCTCGCCACATACCCACTTCCGCTCGACTTTCATTATTAGAAGCTGTCACAAAGCGATTATGCGCAACACCTTTTGCAACAGCTTTATTATTGCAGAAAATACCAAACTCGCTTGAAAGACCGTTTGGTAATATCATCGTCGGATGACCAAGCGATGCTTACCTCAGTAAAGTCAGAAATGTGAGATTGGTCAAATTTATGACAGGCATTCCCGCTAAAGTGACATGATTCACATTTATAATCGATTTAACCGGTTTGTGCTAGCAACCTTCATCTAATTGACATATTGCAATCATGATAGTGAGGTTAATTCTTGACAGTGGCTTGGATAATACCAACATAACAACCAGACAGGCTTTTACGAGCTAAAAACCATAGCTAGTGCTAAAGTTTAGATAGATAGTGCCAAAGGGTCAGATATAAAGAAGATTGTTTTAAACCGTTTGAAAGACAGCGATTAAAAGCTAAATGCAGATTAATTTTGAATTTGACGGTAAGCAGTTACTCCAACAATACCTTGTTGACATCGCTGTAATTGGCTAGCTAATTGTTGTTTATATTGCTCATACTGGCTAATGGCCTCTTGATAGCCTTGATACAGCTGGCGAAGCACAGTAACAACTTCAGTGGATTGGGGAGCCTTGATTGTTAACTGAGACAATATCTCACGACACTGCTGATCAACTACCTCAAACTGTTCCCAGGTTTGTTGCTTAACAATAACCTGTAACTGGTCATGTAATTGGCTAAGCTGTAAAACAGCTGGTAATGGACGATTATTTTTCATCATTAAGTACAGTTTGTGAGCGTTACCTATATTAATCCATAAAATGAAAAAAGCGCTTATCAATCAACGGCAATAACTGATATTTTCATAATTATCAAAGTATTGCGTTGTATATGATTAACCGACTGCCGTTGGCTGGGCCACTTGTTCACGAATACCATCCCAACCGGTTTTCACTTCTCTTAATAATGTAATCACTTCTTCAACCAGCTCTGGGCTATTAGAGGCATTAGCTTCAAATAAGCGGAATTCCATGTACTCATAAAGGCTAAAAAGGTTTTCAGCCACTTCACCGCCTTGCTCTTTATTAAGAAAGCTTCTCAGCCCACCAATAATCTCAATGGCTTTATTGATAAAGCGATTTTTTTCTTCAATTTCTTGCCGCTCAATATGACCTTTAGCAGTCAGTAAACGTTCTAAAGCACCATCAATTAATAATTGAATCAGTTTATGTGGGTCTGCATCGATAATGCCCGTCTCCCGATTCACTGCCTGATATTGCTTCAGTTGATTATATGCATTCATCGATCACCTCATTCTCTCGTTATCAATCACTCTTACTACTAGCTACTAACGCATCCAATTGGGATTTGATAAAGTCCTGGGTATTTTTAAGCTTAGCAATTTGAATATCTGCTGCAGTAAACTGGGTTTCCAACTGTTTTCTAAAGGCTTCAACCCGTTCATCTAGTTTGACCCTTTCATCAGCAATATCATCCAAACTTTCAGTTAATGAATTGGTTTTGGTGGTCACAGCACCATCTGAAGCTAAAAATGAAGTCACCTTATCAATTAATTGATCCGCTACACCGGAAATAAATGTGACTGTACCTCGGTCACCGGTGGTGGTACCACTGACTTCCAAGCGAATACCTTCAGCGTCATCTCCCACTGCCGCCGTCAGTACTTTGCCAGAGCCTGTGGCAGTTTTGCCGTTAATCGTGCCTGCTACATTTACTCCTGCCGTACCGGTACCTACTGATAGTCCCAGCTGCGCCGCCGTATTCGTATCAACTTGCGTTATTTCAACAGTAGATGTGGTACCAAAAGTATTAGAGGTAATCACCAGCTGATTAGAACCATCCACTGTCACAGACACCGTTTTACCTGCATTTATTAAATTATTATCGGCATTAATTTTACTTTGAATTTCTGCTGCTAGCTGGGTTGGCGAATAACTACCAGGTGCAAGAGTTAACTCAGCCGTTTCAGTGCCATCGATGTTGACTTTAAGGGTATCGTTATTTCCATCAATGGTTGTTGAGCCACCCAATGCTACCGTGCCATTTAAATTTCCTTGTGTCGCTGCCGTCGTAATATTAATGGCATAGGTACCTTTTTGGGTGGCACCGGTATTGGATAAGAATTTCACCTGATTATCAGAGGTACGGCCTTGGCTAGCAAACAGCCCCACCACATCATCAGGTGACTCTGCTAATTTTGTTTTAAATTTAACGCTATCAAAAATTAAGGTGCCGCCATCATTTGAACCTGCTGAGGCAGACACTTGAGTACTAATACCAATATCAGCCAGGCTTCGAATATTGGCTGTTTCTAACCCTTTAACTACCCCACTCAGAATATCTCGGGTTTGGGCAGTAATACTCCGTAAAGTCGAATCACCAATTAGCACCCCCGCTTCCAAGGTGTCAGGATTAAACGCCGTCAATTCATTGACCAGGGTTTGATAAGCGTTGAATTTATCGACAAATTCCTGCACTCGATCAACGATAGTTGCTTCATCACGAGTGATTGATAAGCTGGAAGCAGCGCCTGTATTGGTGCCAGTTAGGTTTAATGTTACCCCTTCAATCGCATCAGATACGGTATTAGATGAGCGGGTGATGCTGATGCCATTCACTTTTAAATTGGCATCTTTGGCTTGCACGGTTTCGGTTAAATTATTGGTGGTGCCATTAAACACTAGCTGGGACAAACCATTGGTATCGGTATTGTTGCTATCGTCATCGGTTACATTGATGGTAATGTCATTTGCCAGCCCGGTTTGAGTGGCATTAAATACCAGCTGAAAGCCTGAACCGGTATCCAGTACACTGGCAGAAACATCCAGCCCCGTTTCTGCATTGACCGCATCTCGAATACCTTCTAGGGTGTTGTTACTGCTATTGATAGTAATATTTTTTGTGGTAGTGCCCACGGTAATACTGAGGGTACCGGTGCCAATCGTATCGGTTTTATTGGTGAATACACTAGAAGCGAGTGAGTGGGCTTGAGCTAATTGAGTGACCTCTATTGAAAACTGCCCCAACGGTGCGTCGGAAGAAGCCGTTGCTGAAAATGCTGAGGAGGTAGTTGAAGCTTTAACAGCAAGCACATCGGCCATCGAGTCTAATGAACGCGAAGCTAAGCGTAAATCAACCAACGCACTTTGCACTCGTCCAAACTCTGATAGTTGAGTATTCAGGGTGTTTTCCCGGCTGGTCAAACGCTTATCAGCGGGCTCTTTTTCAACGGCAACCAGCTTATCAATCAAGTCACTGGTTAATACCCCTGATCCTATACCGATGGATGAAATACCTGCCATGGCTGCTACCTATTTAAACCCACGTTCTATCAGGAGGAACTTACTAAGCTTACTCATTAAAGCGGCAATTAGCGGCAAAACTTTACCCTTCTTATCAAGCCATTTGTAATAAGCCTATAAGCAAGCTACTTGCTGCAGACACTTTGCAGAATGCCTTTATCAGCTATGAATGCTTCAAGCTCGTATATTCAACAAGTGAATATCATCTTCAACATTCAAGCTTTGCGCCAACTTTAATGCCAACTCATCTGGTATTTGTCTGACTACCTCTTCTGATTTTCTATCGACTACCGTGATTACAGTTCTGCCCGAAGCAGAATCCATATCAAAACGAAGGTCTCGCTGCTGAGCCTGAACGAACTCATTCAGCTTGGTAACTGCCAGTTCAACTTGCTGCCGCTTTTGCTGTTGTGATGATTGCAACTCCTTTGCATCACCCGTATTGATATTAACAGCACGTTCAGCATGACTAGGGCTTACATCCTGCTTCACACTTGCAGCCTTCCTTGTTTCACTCACTTCCTTGGTACTCGCCGCCACCTGGGGGGGCAATGAACTAGGCTTGGTTGTTACAGCCTCCATTCTCAAGGTAGGCGATGTCAGATCAACCTCTTTCATATCTCACCTCATCACCTCTCAAACACCAAAGCCGACACCAGTTTCCCGGTGTCGGCCCACAGCTAAGTCGACCTCTATTACTGTAGCAACGTCACTACTGTAGTAGAGATAAAACCTGCTGCGGCCTGGCGTTAGCCTGCGCCAGTATCGAAATACCAGCCTGTTGTAATACCTGGGCTCGTGAGAGCTCAGCAGTTTCTGCCGCAAAGTCCGCATCCTTAATCCGCGAATTGGCAGCAGATAAATTTTCACTATTAATGGTTAAGTTACTGATGGCAGACTGGAATCGGTTTTGAATAGCCCCTAAGTCTGCTTGTTGTTTAGAGATTTGCTGGAGAGCATTGTCTACCGATTGTATAGCTTTGTTGGCTCCATCCACTGTCGTAATATCAACATCTTTGAGTAGCTGGCCATCCAGGCCACCGCCGAAAGTACCAACTTGAAAACCTGCACTGCCTATACTTCCAGTGTTACTGCTTAGCTCTATTTTGTCTCCTGAGAACAATGCCACAGAGCTAAAGTTGGTGGTATTAGCAGCCAAACTGTTAGCAAATCCAGTCTCAGCGCCTATGGTTGTCAAAGCACCTGTTTGGATATTTCGACCATCTTCCGCAATAAGCCTAAATCTATTTGACCCAAATGCTTCTGCTCTAACCCCAGTTTGCCCTGATGCATTATTAATGGCTGTCACAACAATATTTTGAACGTCACTAATTGTGTCATCGTCCACATAAGATATATTGATTGATACACCATTGATAACAACACTTCCCGATTTGTTTGCTGCGGGGTCTGTAATAGCATCACTCACTACTATTGTTTGATTAGCCTTTGCTGTTACGCCAGTTTGTTCACTAACTAAGTTAATAGCCGCCGCTTTAGCAATTGCACTTTCCGCTTTTTCATTGCCACCAACATCAACTGAGGCGGTATCATAAGAGTCAAGTGATGGTCCTACTGCCACACCATTTATGACCAAATCACCAGTAGCCAATGCTGCGTTAGTCACATTATCGCCAGCCACACCACTATTAACGCCACTATAAGTACCTACCTCAAAACCCGCGTTATCAATACTGCCTGTTGTTGTATCCAGAGAAATATCAGTACCATCACGAGAAATTAACGAATATGTCCCAATTGAGGTACCAGCAGCTGCTAGCCCAACAGCATTCGTTGCAATTGCTCCATCTGCCAAAACAATATTGCGACCATCAGCTGCCGTTAGGGTAATACCGGTTGTAGCGTTGCCATCAAAAGAAGCAACCACACCAGTCTGACCTGACTTTTCATTTATGGCATTAACAACACTTTGAAGGTTAGCTTGCGCAGACAAACTAGCGTCAGTGGCTACCTCTATGGACAGCCCATTAATCGAAATCCCACCATTTTTATCAGTCGATGTGTAAGTTGTCCCAGCAACAGTGGTACCATCAACTTTAGCAATCACACCGGTTTGATCTGAGACTCTATTGACTGCTGCAGCCTTTGCAATTGCACTTTCCGCTTGAGAACTTGTTGAAAAACCATCATCCACCCCTGACGACGCACCTACGGCAATGCCATTAATTACCAGGTCACCAGCTGCTAATGCGTTAGCCGCAACAATATTAGAGGAAATACCTGCTTCTATAGCGCTGCCTAAACTATCTGTGGTTGCTTTGGAGACACTCACCCCAATGGTATCCCCGAGATTGGCTCCCGTTTGGAAAATAGAGCCATCAAAGGTACCATCCAGTAGTTTTTTGCCGTTAAAGTTGGTTTTTTCCGCCACATTTTGAATTTCAGTGACCAACTGTTTGACCTCGGCATTTAAGGCTTCTCGGTCAATGCTGGTGTTACTGCCATTAGCTGATTGCAATGCCAGGTCACGAATCCGTTGTAAGTTCGAGCTGATAGACCCCAATGCCCCTTCCGCTGTTTGGGCTAAAGAAATTCCATCATTTGCATTACGTATGGCCACCGAGGTTCCTCGTATTTGTGCATCTAGTCGAGAAGAAATGGCTAAACCCGCAGCATCGTCTCTGGCACTGTTAATTCGTAAGCCTGATGACAGCCGCTGTAGCGCTTGGTCTTGAGCAGCTTGTGAGGTGTCCAAGTTACGACGTGCCATGATAGAAGCAATATTCGTATTAATGATCTGAGGCATGCTTGTTCTCCTTATTAACCTCTAACAATTCCAGGTCAGAGGGCCTACGCGATGTCTCAGCAGGTGACTGAAGTGTCGCGGCTAACCTTCCTGAGTTGGTTAGCGGCAATAAGGAAAAAATATTTTAGATGTTTTAGTAATTAAAAACATCATCAATATTAATTAACCTACATCATCAATTTTTATATTTACTTCTCAATGATTTACAGTGTTTTGGGTTCTACTCTATCTCCTCTTATTTACTTACATTTATTAATCATTAATTAAATAAGACTATTTTTATTAATTTTTTAAAACGGTTATTGATTAAACTAATTATTTTTTTCCTTGAGCTTAAAACCGGCCTTGAATATTCAAGGCCGGCTGTTATTTTATTATTTAGTTATTACTGTAGAAGTGATAACACCTGCTGTGGTCTTGCGTTGGCTTGAGCCAGCACTGAGATACCTGCTTGTTGTAGTACCTGCGCTCTTGATAGTTCAGCGGTTTCTGCCGCAAAGTCCGCATCTCGAATCCGAGAGTTAGCAGCTGACAGGTTTTCATTACTAATTGATAGGTTATTGATGGTTGATAAGAACCGGTTTTGGATTGCACCTAACTGGGCTTGTTGGGAAGATATTTGTTGTAAGGCATTTTCCACCGATACAATCGCTTCATTCGCCCCTTCAACTGATGATATGTCAATATCCTTCACTAATTGACCATCATCACCATTACCATAGGTACCAACCTCAAATCCTGACTTAGTAATTCCACCAGAAGCCGTATTAGATGTCAGCTCAATTTTACCCGCTGATAGTAAGTTAATTGACCCTAAGTGAGTTGTACCAGCACCAGCTATATTGGCTCCAAACCCTGCATCAGCAACGTTACCTGACCCAGTATCAAGTCTAATATTACGGCCATCGTCTGCAATTAAGCGAAAAGACTGACCAAACGCTTCAGCTCTGACGCCTGTTTGGCCCGACTTACTATTTACAGCTGTAATTACTGCAGCTTGAATATCACCAACTGTATCAGCTGCACCAAAAGAGACACTGATCAACACATCATTTATTTTTATGCTTTCAGTCCGATCATTACCCGCTGTAATAGCCTCACCAAATACTTGAGTAGCAGCTGTCTGAGCTATTACTCCAGTTTGAGAAGAAACTCTATTTATTGCGGCTGATTTAGCTATAGCACTACCATCCTTGTTAACAGTTGAAGCCGTGTCATCCACAACTAAGGAGGGACCTATAGCCACCCCATTAATCACAAGGTCACCAGTTACAAGCGCAGCTGTTGTTAACTCTCTACCTAGAAGTCCACTATTTACGCCACTAAAAGTACCAACCTGTAGGCCAGCATTATCTATGCCTCCATTACCGTTGGTAGCATTATTAGTATTAAGCTGAATATCACTACCATCTCTAGATATTAAGGTGAAAGTACCAGTGTAAGTATCTGTACCTGCGGCACCATCACTTAAACCTACTGCAGCCGCAATACCTGAGCCATTATCGTCATAGGCAATATTCCTACCATCATCAGCGATTAAAGTAATCCCTGTATTAGCATCTCCTGTATTGACACCCCTTACTCCTGTTTGTGCTGACACAGCGTTAATAGAAGCAATTGTTGCCTCTCTGTTAGTATCAGCATCAAGGTTGGTATCAGCTGAAACTTTTATTACAACTCCATTTATTTTTATAGATGCACCAGCAGCAACTGTTGCATTTGTAGCAGCAACGCCTGAGTATCCAACGACATTAGCATTAACTCGGGCAGTAACACCGGTTTGTTCAGAAGCTCGGTTAATTACTGCAGCCTTAGCTATTGAGCTCTGGTCTTGACTCACTGTAGAGAAGCTATCATCCGCTCCACTAGATGCACTGATAGCCACACCATTAATCACTAAGTCTCCTGCATTTAAAGCAGAGTTATTGGCAGGAGCTGTTCTAGTTGAGGAAACCCCATCAACTAATGAGCTCCCTAAACTATTTGTTGTTACTTTAGCAATGCTTACATCAATAGTGTCACCCAAGTTGGCCCCGGTTTGAAACAGGGTATTATCAAATGATCCATCAAGTAACTTGGTCCCATTAAAATTGGTTTTTTCCGCAACATTTTGTATTTCAGTAACCAATTGCTGCACTTCTTCGTTAAGTGCTACTCGGTCAACGTCGGTATTACTGCCATTGGCTGATTGCAGGGCCAACTCACGTATCCGCTGCAAGCTTGAAGTGATTGATGCTAAAGCACCTTCTGCGGTTTGAGCGAGTGAAATCCCATCGTTGGAGTTCCTAATGGCAACTGAGGTACCCCGAATTTGCGAATCAAAGCGTGTAGATATGGCTAATCCAGCGGCATCATCTTTTGCGCTATTAATTCGCAGACCTGAGGATAGTCGTTGAAGGGATAGGTCTGTTGCTGCTTGAGAAGAGTCTAAGTTCCGCTGGGCATTCAGCGAAGCAATATTGGTATTTATTATCTGGGGCATGCTTGATCTCCCGTTACATCACCAATCACTTGGTTATGGTCAGAGGGTCGGCGCGAGGTCCCAGCAGCTTGCTGAATGGATCGCGACTCACCTGTCTGATTGAGTTAACGGCGATCAATGTGATTTCTTTAACAAAAAATACAAAATTACTTCATATTTTTTGATAACTGAATGTCATATAGGGTTGATTGCTGGGTGTAGAGGGTTCTTCAGCTACATATGGATGGTTGTCGCATATGGAGGATTAGGAATACAGCTTCCCCCTTTGAGGCTGTTGCAAAAGGGTATTGGTGAATAAATATGAAGTAACAGGGTATTCTAAAACTGTTGTCAAAAACAGGGGCATTAGAACGATAGCACAATCCAACTTCCCCCTTTGTAAAAGGGGGATTGAGGGGGATTTTTATATACAAATAAGGCAAAGACGGTTTATAACCCTAGTCCATTTAAATCCCCCCTAGCCCCCCTTTATCAAAGGGGGGAACAGCTTTCGCGACAGCCTCCTTTATTAAAGGGGGAAACAGTTTTGCGAAATCCCCTTGGTTAGGAGGGTTTGTTTTTACTCTGCCGCTTGCAGTAACTCTAACACCTGCTGCGGTCTGGCATTGGCCTGGGCCAGTACGGAAATTCCCGCTTGTTGTAATACCAATGCCTTGGATAAATTAGCCGTTTCGGCCGCAAAGTCGGCATCACGAATCCGTGATAATGCGGTGGTTTGGGTTTCATTAAAAATAGATAAATTATCAATAGCCGATTGAAACCGATTTTGAAAAGCCCCTAATCGGGATTGCTGAAGGGCAATTTGGTCAAGGGCATTATCGATTGCAGTTATCGCGTCGTTCGCCCCTGTGCTGGTGGTTAAATCAATATCTTTCACTAACTGCCCTGATAATACATTACCGAAATTACCCACCCTAAAACCAGAATTAGCGATAGAACCGGTATTAGTGGTCAACGCAATTTTACCCGCAGACAACAATAAAACAGGAGCCGCTTGGGCATTATTAAAAAATAGTGTTGCAGCACCAAAACCTGCTTCGCCAATATTCGCCGATTCATTTTCCAAAATAATATTCCGGCCATCTTGTGCTACTAAACGAAATGAAGTACCAAAGGTTTCTGCTGTTACGCCTGTTGTGCCCTGGCTGTTATTAACGGCTGTAATCACATTATTCACAATCGTGCTGGCACTATCGGCAGCATTAAATGAAATATTGATAGTAACGCCATTTATTTGGATGGATTCATTACGGGTATTACCCGTTGTAATTGCACCACCATAAACAATGGTGGAAAGTGCTTGAGCCGTCACACCAGTTTGAGTGCTGACTGAATTAATTGCCGCTGCTTTAGCAATAGCGCTGCCTGCATTTGTACTTGACGATGCATTATCAGAACTGGCTAATGACTGCCCCACAGCGGTTCCATTAATCACTAAATCCCCCACATTTAAGGTACTGCTCACCAGCCGCTGGCTGACAGCACCACTATTACCACCACTAAACGTCCCTACATTAAGGCCAAAAATATTATTGCCGATTTCTGAACGGCCAAAATCAACGGTAAATTCCTTACCATTGGTTGATACCAAACTAAATGTCCCTACATAGGTAGTGGCGGCACCTGCCTGCCCTACTCCGACAGCCGCTGCCAACCCGGAAGCATTATCATCATATTGGATATTGCGACCATCACTGGCTTCCAATGTAATGCCGGTAGTGGTATTACCCGTATCAATGGCTTTGACTCCGGTCTGGCCACTCACATTATTAAGAGCCGTAACGACAGCCGCCCGGTTAACATCGGCTGATAGTGCAGTATTGGTTGCAACTGATATGGATACACCATTAATTTTAATGCCGCCGTTGACTGTCGCATTAGTTGCTGTCGCCCCGGTATAACCTACGCTATTGGCATTCACTGTCGCGCTGACATTCGTTTGGTTAGTGACTTTATTAATGGCAGCAGCCTTAGCAACCGCACTGGCATCTTTAGACACGCTGGACAGGTTATCATCTACCGAGCTGGATGCACCCACTGAAAACCCATTAAGCAGTAAATCACCCGATAAAGAGGCTGTGACAGTGGCAGGCCGAGTTGAAGAAATACCATCTGTTAAGGCACTGCCTAAACTGTCAGTGGTCGCTTTCACGATATCGATGGGGATGGTTTCCCCAATATCCGGCCCGGTTTGAAATAACGTAGTGGAAAAAGAGCCATCCAATAATTTTTTGCCGTTGAAATCTGTATTTACAGCAACACTTTGGATTTCGGCAATCAGTTGTTTAGCTTCTTCATTTAACGCGCCTCGATCCACCTCCGTGTTATTGGTATTGGCCGACTGAAGGGCTAGTTCGCGAATGCGTTGTAGGTTTTCCGTTATCGAGCCCAACGCGCCTTCAGCGGTTTGAGAAAGGGAAATACCATTGTTGGCATTTTGAATGGCGACAGACGTACTGCGGATTTTGCTATCAAAGCGAATGGCAATAGCAAATCCCGCCGCATCGTCCTTGGCACCATTAATCCGCAGCCCTGATGATAATCGCTCCAACGCAGTACTCTGCAACCGATCAGCACGATCTAAATTGCGCTGCGCCACTAACGAAGCAATATTGGTATTAATGACCTGTACCATAAGTCACCTCTGATCATACTACCCTGCTGATCGAGAGGCTTTGCTCACTGCTTTAGTACTTAGATTAAATCTCTCTCCGTCACAAAAGGCATTTTTAGCCCCCTCTCCCTTTGGGAGAGGGCTGGGGTGAGGGTTTAATTTTAGAGCTACTAGCTTATGCCACCCCCTCATCCTAACCTTCTCCCCCAAGGGGGAGAAGGAACTTGGTTTGGATCACCTTTACAACACCTTCATCTAAGAGAAGGTTGGGCTAAGGGGATAAAACTTGTGAGCATTATCCTCACGGGATAATAAGTGGCACATTTTTATAGAGAAAATAAGTGCGCCACCAGCCTTACTAATAAGGTTAGTGGAGCAAAATAAAACAGTAACTTAATCGCGACAGAATAAGTCACTTTTTTAATATTAAGTTTTTATTATTAGCTTGTTATTATTCTTTCTATTTATTTCACCTAACATCAACATTATTGACAATTCCCTTAACGGCTTAATTAATAAAAAGTTTAATTTTTTATTACATTTTTTGGTTCTTAAAACTCAGTTTATTAGTGGCAAAATTCTGCCACTAACAGGCTTCTATTTTCCTGATAGTTTCACGTAAAATAAAATCAGCTATTTGATTTATAAGACTTATTTTGATTTATAAGGCAGGTGAATTATCCCTTGGCATACCCCTTGTATAACGTGTAGTGAGTCATGTATTGCCTACGAGAGGCCAGAGATTAACCTAATACAGCTGCACTATAACCATGTCAATATGACTTTATAGGGCGGTGAGTCACGGGTCATAAATATATCTAAAACAGGGCTGTTTATTAGTAAAAACAGTTTGCTTTAGGTATAGACAAGGAGAGCAGTGATGCCACAAGTCATTAATACCAATATTGCGTCGTTAAATGCCCAGCGTCATTTAAATTCTTCCCAGTCAGCCAATGCCACTGCTTTGCAACGGTTATCTTCTGGTTTACGGATTAACAGTGCCAGAGATGATGCTGCCGGGCTATCCATTTCTACCCGCTTTGATACCCAGGTGCGAGGACTTAATGTAGCTATTCGCAATGCCAATGATGGAGTTTCCCTTGCACAAATTGCCGAGGGTGCATTAAGTGCCATGAAAGATAATTTATTACGGATTCGTGATCTGGCCTTACAAGCGGCTAATGCCACCAACAGCGCTGAAGACCGTGAAGCACTCAATGCCGAAGTACAACAACTGAAAAAAGAAATTCAACGAGTTTCTGAGCAAACTAACTATAACGGCACCCAGCTACTAGATGGCACCTTTACGGAAGTCACTTTTCAAATTGGGGCCAATGAAGGGGAAAATATCGCTTTTAACATTGAAGGCGCAAGGGTTGATCAACTAGGTGCTTCTGAAGAAGTTGGTGTCAGTGCTCGCGGTACCAGTACCGGCATAGCTCAAGGGGATTTATTAATTAACGGGGTGCCAATTCCCAGCTCAAAATCCACTTCTGATACCGCATCAGTAGCCAACAAAAGTGCCAGTGCCATCTCTAAAGTCGCTGCAATTAACTCCAAGTCTGATGAAACAGGCGTTACAGCAGAAGTATTAACCAACTCTGTTGAAGGAACCAACCAGACAACCCCCGCGGTGACAACTGCAGGTGATATTTTGCTGAATGGAGTCACCATTACCCTAGCCACCAGCGCTAATTTATCAACCGACTCTAATCGCGAGGCGGTGGTAACGGCTATTAATGCCTTTTCTAATCAAACGGGGGTGGTAGCCACCAATACTGGACAAGATGCCTCCGGTATCGTATTGGAAGCGGCGGATGGCAGAAACATAACGCTTATTTACAATAATAGTGGTGGCGATAATGTCACTTCCGCCGCTACCGGCATGCCTACTATCGGAGGAGCCGCGAATGTCGGTACCACGGCTGATATTACCAGTGCAGCTGCCATTACTGCTGCGTCTTCCGGAGCGTCAGCATCAGGTGGCTTTACCTTAATATCCAAAGATGGCACCCCCATTAAAATCGAACAAGGCACGAGTGGCCAGCTGAATCAAAATGTTGGCCTGGCAGAAGGCACCTACCCAGGAACAGGCGCGTTCCTTTCCTCACTCGCGGCAATAGATGGTGACTCGGGCACAGCAGGAAAGCAGGCAGCCCCGACGCTTAATGATGGCGATCTTGTCATCAATGATGTTCCCGTCCCTGCTGGTAACCCTTTGGATGATACTGCCTCTAGTCAGGATAAAGGCAGCAGCGCTATCACTAAAGCGGCTGCTATCAACAAAGTCAGTGAGCGAACAGGCGTGACTGCGACGCCTAACCCTAATTTAGTGAATGGCAGTACTATGACTGCTGCGGCAACCAGTGGCGTACTCACCATTAATGGCGTTCAAACGTCCACTATTAATACAACCACTGATTCTGAGGCGAGCCGATTTGCCGTAGTTAACGCGATCAATGCTATTTCTGGCCAAACAGGAGTCACCGCTGTTGATACAGGCAGTGATACCGGTGGAGTTCAATTATTTGCTGAAGATGGTAGAAATATAACAATCACGTTCCCAACGGCGGGAACCCCTTTAACCCCAGCGTCAACAGGTTTAGTCAATACCGGGCTTGCTGCAGGTACCGCCGGTACTTATGAGTCATCAATCAGGCTTAACTCCGCAGCCCCTATAACCCTAACCAGCAATAATGCAAATGGATTGACTAATCATGGATTACAAGCAGGCACTTTTGGCGGCGCCGAAACAGGTCAGTTTCTTCAAGACATCGATATCTCAACGGTAGAGGGCGCACTCACTGCACTAGAGTCAGTTGACCATGCGTTACAATCTATTAATTTACAACGGTCTAACTTAGGTGCGATTCAAAACCGTTTTGAATCGACAGTATCCAACCAGGCCATTGCAGCAGAGAACTTATCTGCTGCTAATTCACGGATAAAAGATGCCGATTTTGCAGCAGAAACCGCCGAGCTGGCCAGAACCCAAGTACTACAACAGGCGGGTATTGCCATGCTGTCACAGGCTAATGCTCTACCACAGCAGGTATTACAATTATTACAAGGCTAATGGCGTATAACAAAATAGTCATACAAAAGGAGCATGATGCTAACTACAATAAACGCTTTATACTAATAATTGGGCTCTTGAAGGATATATGGATCATATTATTCAACAAGCCGAGCAGTTAGTCCGTCAGCAGCAATATAATGACGCACTGGCTACCATTCAGCCGGTATTATTACAACAGCCCAATAATGATAAGGCACTGAATATTGCTGCCGTTATTGCTGCCTTGCAAGGTAATACTTATGAGGCAATGGACTACTTTGCCAAGGCCATGCTTGCTAACCCAAGTAATTCTGATGCTATTTATAACCTGTGTGCACTAGTAGGAAAGCAACGTAGCCATGCTGATCAGTATTTAAAACCGTTAGCTAATACGTTAATCCAATGGATGAGACCTGAGTTAAAACCCGAAATGGGTAATTTAATCAAACTCACCTTTGATAAATTGGCATTTAATAAAGCCGAGCCAATGGAGTGGCTAACAGCCATCTTTGAAAATTATGCGTTGCCTATCTTGCTGACAGCAGCTCAACATGATCACTATGACTTAGCTTTTTTTCTGGAAGGTTATATTTACCAGCACTATGTCAAACGGGAAGAATCGGAAACACATTTTGAACAGGCATTTAAGTGCTGGAAAAACCAATTACATGAAGCAGGTCAACGTTATCGAAAAACCGTTGATGAAATGATTGCAGGTGAAAACTGGTCAGCGGGCAACCCACTAGCTGAACATAATTTACCTAAAATCGTCTTTATTTTACATACCAGCAGCACCCTCGCCCATGTGGAAGCACTTATTAGCTTTTTGGCTGGTCATCAGCAATTAGCAACGCCCTTAATTAGCCCGATGGTAATTACTATCGCCGACCACAACACCGATATGGTCAACCAATTACAAGCGCTCAAGGTGCCAATAATAGAGGTTGAAACTGAGCACCCTCAAATGCCCCGCTCTGCCCGTTATGCTTTCTTAAAATCTTATTTATATACTCAGGGCTATCAAACCCTGGTCTGGGTAACCTCTGTGCCTGAAATGTCATTTGCATTTGGTTTACGCCTAGCCAAAACCCAAATTTGGTGGACGATGAAATTCCACGGTTTCTCTTTGCCTGATATTGATGGCTATGTATCGAGTATGCATGTGGATGAAACCTTCGAACACAATGGCATCCAGTGGCATGGTGGCACACTGTCATCAACTAATTGGTTTGATGAAACCCAAACCGCTACTGCAAAACAACTACGTCATCAGTATCCCTATGCTTGTTTATACGGCACTATTGCCCGAGAAGAAAAGCTCAATGACCCACTGTTTCTAAATTGTATTGCCGACATTTTAACAGCTAACCCGGACGCCGGTTATTTATTTACAGGCCGAGAGCTGGACCCAACCATTGAACAGGTTTTTAGCGAACGCGGAGTTGCTCACCGCTGCCATTATGTAGGGTGGGTAAACTCGAAATTATATTGCCAGGTTATTGATATTTTTCTCGATTCATTCCCCTGTGGAAGCGGTTATTCACTTCTAGAAAGTATGGCAGCAGAAAAGCCAGTGGTGATGTTTAATCAACCAAATTATGTTAGTTATTACCCTACAATTGATGCATTAATTAACACCTACTTTCCGGCGAATATTACGACAGTCGCTTTTTATCAGTCAATTGCAACTAATGTTAACGAATATCAGGCTATTGCGTTACACCTGGCTACCGATCCGCACCAATACCAACAAGCCAGTCAGCTTAACCAGCATTTAATTAATGAGTTATTTGCCAATCAACAGCGATGTGCCCAGATATACTGCCAGCATTTTCTGTCAATCAGCCAACAAACATGATTCCATTTATTGACCTAAAAGCACAACAAGCTATTATTAAAGATCAACTTAACCAACGCATTTCTGATGTACTGAATCATAACCATTATATTTTAGGGCCTGAAGTTTCTGAGCTGGAGCGACAGCTGGCTGATTATTGTCAAGTAGAACACGTCATTAGCTGTGCATCAGGCACTGATGCCTTGATCTTGGCTCTTTATGCATTGCAAGTGAAGCCTGGGGATGTGATTATCACGACCCCTTATAGTTTTTTTGCAACTGCGGAGGCGATTGCATTAGTTGGTGGAATTCCGCTATTTTGCGATGTAAATCCAGATGACTTTAATTTAGATGCCACTCAGCTGGAAGTAGTAATTACTGATTTTTATAATCAACAACAGTTGCTACCTAAATCACTTCAACAACAGCTGCCAGATAAACCGCGCGTTGCTGGTATTATTACGGTGGATTTATTCGGCCTACCCTGTCATTATTCAGCTATTAATCAGCTGGCTCACCAATATAATTTATTTGTCATTGCTGATGCCGCCCAAAGTTTTGGTGCCAGCATAAATAAGCAAAAAGTCGGTAGCCTCGCGAGTGATATTACAACCACTTCTTTTTTTCCAACCAAGCCTTTAGGTTGCTATGGGGATGGAGGGGCTTTATTTACCAATAACGAGAAATTAGCTTCAACATTGCGTTCTATTCACCTTCACGGGCAGGGACCAACCCGCGCGGAGCATATCCAAATAGGCCTCAATAGTCGCTTAGATACACTACAAGCAGCTATTTTACTTGAAAAACTAACTATTTTTCCTCAAGAGCTGCAACAACGGCAAAGAATTGCCGACTATTATCAAACCGCATGTAAACATATTAACTTAGCGACCCAGGGCATCAACACCCCATCGAATGAAAGTCAAAAGCAAAGTGCCTGGGCACAATTTACCGTCAAAGCAAAACAGCAGGATCAACGCTCTGCCATTTGCAACGCCCTTAAAATGAATAAAATACCTTACCAAATTTACTACCCTATTCCCCTACACTTACAACCGGCTTTTCACTATTTAGGTTATCAACCCGGTGATCTACCAATGGCTGAACAGCTAGCCAATACCCTGTTCAGTCTACCCATGCACCCTTATCTAGAAGCGGCAGTCATTGATCAAATCGTTAAAGTAATTAAATCCACCAGCCGATAATCATTATTAACCACTGACTATTGTAAATGACCGAATCAAAACAACACTTTGCTACTTCTGGCTCGGATATTGTATCTGGCTTCAATATGACTGATGGTATTACCGATAAATTCAAGCTCACTAAAAATGTAACCGTCCACCAATGATTCGCGAAGGGTATCATGATTGATAAAACGGCTATTATTGATGAACGGGCAATGATTGGTGAAAACTGTAACATCTGGATCAATACCCAAATTCGTGAAAATGCCCGAATTGGCAACCACTGTACTATTGGTAAAGATGTCTATATTGACCACGATGTAATAATTGGCAACGGCTGCAAAATTCAAAATAGCGTTTCAATTTTTTATGGCGTCACTATTTATGACGATGTATTTATTGGCCCCCATGTGTGTTTTACCAATGACAAAGTGCCACGAGCGTTCAATCAGGAGTGGCAAGTAAGCCCTACTGTCGTATTGTCTGGTGCTAGTATTGGTGCTAATACCACTCTTATCTGTGGGATCACTATTGGTGAATATGCCATGATTGCCGCAGGTTCCGTGGTCACACATGATGTTGCGCCATTTTCTCTGGTAATAGGTAATCCTGCTCGTCATATAGGTTATGTTGATAAAGCTGGTCATCGGGTTAACCGTCAACCGTGCAAAGATAATAAAAGGTAGTAACGTGTTGAATCAGTCAATGCCTCCAATTCGAATAGGGCTCCTCGGCTTAGGAAAAATGGGCCAAAATCACTTGCGCATTTTAGCTATGCTCCGCGCAGTAGACCTGGTATTCGTTTTTGATACCCACCAGCAGCGAATGGAGACACTGGCCCATCAATACCAAACCCGTTGTGGAACTGACCTCCAGGCACTGCTCCCACTGATTGATGCAGTGGTGATTGCCACCCCCACCTCGACCCATACCTATTACATTGAAATGTGCAGTCAGTACGTGACTCAATTCTTTGTAGAAAAGCCCTTAGCAGCTAGTATTAAGTCTATCCAATCCATTGCTTATCTAGCTAATAAAAACCAGTTAACCATTCAAGTTGGTTTTATCGAGCGATTTAGTCCTGCCATTGTTGAGTTAAACAATATTCTTCAAAACAGTGGCCAAGTCATCAATATCGACTTTTTTCGTACCAATAAATTAAGTGCACGAATCAGTGACGTGGATGTTATATCTGACTTAATGATCCATGATATTGACCTGGCATTGCTACTGAATGGACCTGTCGCTGAAATTCGTGCTAATGGTTTGATCGAGTCTTCCGGCAAAGTTGGCTTCGCTTCTGCTACTTTAATTCATAAAAATGGGGCCTTTTCAAGAGTATTAGCCAGTCGCTTAACCGAGAAAAAAACCCGGCTGATTCAAGCCACCTGTATCGACCGTTTTATTGACTGTGATTTATTAAGGAAAGAAATTGTCATTAATCGCCAAACCCAGGTATTTCAAAATGAACATCAACCTTATACTATCTCTGCAACGGTGGAATCAGTTGCCGTACCCCCACAAGAGGCACTATTGAAAGAATTAAAAACATTTATTGCTAATTGTCAGGGCAACCCTGTCCCCTTCCCAGGTGTTGAGCAAGCTCTCACAGCAGCAATAATATGTGAACAAATCCAATCAACCATCACTCCCACAGCAGTCACTAAAAACTAAGCAAATATGCGAGATTCTCTAGTTAATCAAACTATCTTAGTCACCGGCGGTGCAGGATTTATTGGTAGCCATTTAGTTGATCAGCTGCTAGCAGCAGGCGCAAAACAAGTGATTGCCATTGATAATCTATTTTTAGGTAATACAGCCAACCTGCATGAAGCCATTAATCAAGGTGGTGTATTTTTACAAGGCGACATTGAAATACCTGCAACCCTATCATTTCTATTTAATGAATATACAATAGATACTGTGTTTAACTGTGCGACTAAAGCATTAAACTACTCCTTCATTAATCCCGCTGATGCATTTAGTACCAATACCCATGGCATCATCAATTTATTAGAGCTGTTACGCCAGGAACAATTTAAAACCCTTTGTCATTTTTCAACCTCAGAAGTTTATGGTACTGCAGTATACGCCCCAATGGATGAGCAACACCCACGCAACCCTACCACAACCTACGCAGCAGGAAAGGCGGCTGCCGATTTGGCGCTAGAGGCTTATGTTCGCATGTTTGATTTGGATGCCTTTATTGTTAGACCTTTTAATAATTATGGTCCTAGACAAAACCACCAAGGACAATTAGCCAGTATTATTCCCTTAACCATTAACCGACTTTTAGCCGGGCAAGCGCCTGAAATACATGGCAGTGGCGAACAAACCAGAGACTTTATTTATGTGCAAGATACTATCGATGCCATTATTCAACTGTATTCAGTGCTGCCTGCCGGTGACAGCGTCAATATTGCCAGCCACAATCAACTGTCAATCAAAGCACTCATTACCGAGTTATGTACCCAAATGGATTATACAGGTGACATTATCAAAAAATCAGCCAGACCTGCTGATGTAATGGCTCATCAGGCCAGTAATGAAAAACTCAATCGTTTAATTAACCCATCGATAACGCCGTTTAAAGAAGGACTGGCAAAAACTATCGAATGGTATACCTGTCTCAAATAATTGCAAGACATGATGATCAGGCTAATTAAACCTTATATATCACTCTCTGATGTTGAAACAACATTTGCAGAGATTTTTCAGTCAGGCCAGTTCAGTAAAGGCAACTATATTGCACAACTGGAAGCTGCCCTGGCTAACCTACTTAACTGCCAATACACATTCACCACCAGTTCGGCCACCACTGCACTCAGTACGGCACTTGCTGTATTAGGGATCGGTCAAGGTGATGAAGTTATTATCGCTGATTTTTCTTTTCCCGCGACAGCCAATGTAGTAGAAAATTGTGGTGCCACCCCGGTTTTTGCCGATGTTGATTTACACACCTATAATCTGCAATCCAGTGACCTGGAAAATAAATATACAGCCAGAACCAAAGCCGTAATTTTTGTGAGTTGCTTTGGTAACCCTTCCGGGTTACTTGATGTCAAACAATGGTGTCAACAACATAAACTGTGGTTAATAGAAGACGCTGCCTGTGCCATTGGTAGCTGTGAAAATAACCAACCTTGTGGGTCAATCGCTGACCTGAGTTGCTTTAGCTTTCATCCTCGAAAATTGATCACTGCTGGTGAAGGTGGGGCTATTGCCACCAACCATGGCGCCTTGGCCAAACAATTAAGTATTTTACTTAACCATGGCGCCTGCAGTCATCAAAATAATATAGCCTTAGATTTTATTGCTGCCGGTTATAATTATCGGCTATCTGAATTACAGGCTGCGATGATTTTAGCTCAACTTCCCAAGCTGAACGATATTATTACCCAACGCAATGCTATTAGGGACTATTACATAGGCGAGTTAGCCAGTCTCGGTTTTATCCCCCAAACTGTAGATAGTAACGTTACTTTTAATTGTCAGTCTGTCGTATTCCAAGTACCTGAAACGATTAGCCGTGATCATTTAGTATTTTCATTAAGGGAACAGCAGATAGAAACGACTTTAGGTACCTATTGTTTAAGCGCAACCACCTACTATCAACATAAATACCATAGCGTTCAGCCTAACGCTGAACAACTACAAAACCATACGATTACTCTCCCCTGCTTTAAAGATGCACCAGTTGACCAAGTTGTAGATGCCATTAAATGGCACCTCTGATTGGACCCGCCTAATCAAATATCATTTTAGCCTTTTAAATACGTCCTTTTTCTACTTAAGTTTACAGTATAAGGAGAAAGAGTATGAAACCTGTTATCACACTATTAGTTTGTTTGTTGCTATCTTATAGCATATACGCTGAAAGAATTAGAGTAGCCACTTCAGACTGGCCTCCTTTTTACTCTCCTAAAGTTGAAAATGATGGGATACTTACTTATATAGTCAAAGAAACGCTTAAGCCGCTAGGGCATTCACTCACAGTAGACTTTTTACCATGGGCGAGAGCTTTAGCGCTTACCAAAGCAGGTAAATACCATGCTTTGTTGGGCTGTTGGCATACTAAAGAGCGAGAAGCCTATTACTATTTTACCAAAAAAATGCTTGATGCTGGTCCCCACTTTATAAAAAAACAATCCGAAAAAATTCTTGTAAAGAGTCCGTCAGACTTAGAAAGCCTGACAGTAGGAGTAATTCGACATTTTGCATTAAGTGATACACTAATAAACTCAATTAAAGAAAAAAAGACCTTTTTAGTTGAGGTTGATTCGATAGCACAACTTTTTGAATTAATTGAATATAAAAGAGTAGATCTAATCCTTGAAAACCCATTAGTACTGAAATATCAATATAGAAATAAGTTTCCTAAACTAAAGTATGAGCTTGCAAGTGCAGGCCCAGATTTCAAAAATGGTTATATCTATGTATGTTGGTCGAAAAAAATGCCTGGCATTAAAAAAATCATTGATGATTACGACCAGTCTTTCGAGCAAGTTTTCAAAGATCAGCGTTTAACAGAAGCGATAAACGACTTGTTCCAATGAGTATTTTCATAAGAAACAGCATATGAGCCTATTACAGCCGCTGCTTAATTGACTTGAAAATTTCACTTGCAGGCAACAGTTGCTCATTAACCTCTACTTGATTGACAATTATTGCCGTATTATCACCACAACCTATTGTCACTTGATCACCTTCAATCAATAATACTTGCCCTGGTACTGCGTAATAAGGGTAAGAAAACTGTTGCGCCTGCCAAATAACCACTCGTTTACTGTCGACCTCAGTGAATGCGCCCGGATAAGGTTGGCTTTGAGCTCTGATAAAGTTGTTAATTTGAGTGGCTGACCAATGCCAATTGATCAGTCCATCTGCTGGTCGCCGCAGTCCACAATAACTGGCCTGCTCGTGCTTTTGTGGTTGTGGTTGCAACTGACCTGAAATAATTTGCGGGTAAATTCGGGCAAGCACTTCTACTGCTTTTTCTGACAAAATGGCCAGACAATCTGCAATGGTATCACTTTCTTTGATTGCGATTTTGTCTTGGGCCCAAACTGGCCCATCATCGATTCCAGCTGTTAACGAAAAAAATGAAAAGCCTGCATAGGAGTCGCCGTTAATCAATGTCCATACTAAAGGTGAGCCACCACGGTACTTTGGCAGTAGTGAATTATGTAAACCAATAAACCCCATCGGTACCTGACGCAATATTGGCTCAGGGATCAGCCAATACCAGCCTACTACCAAACATAAATCAGGTTGCAACGCTGTAATCCAGTCATTAGTTTCTTGTTGATTGGCAACAACTATGAGCTCAATTCCGTGATCGTTGGTAAATTGCTGAAAATCAGTAAAACATGAGCGGGAGTCATGTTGATCGGTAAAAGTGATAACAATTAGTTGTTCATTTGTTTGGCATTGAAATAACTGATTACATACTTGCAAACCTAGCAGTTTACTGGCTAATAACAGAATCTTTTTCGACATCCTCTATTTTTATTGTCCTTTTAGGGAATAAGCTGCTTCTGTTTTATGACGATCATGTGAATAGTGCTTATCTGTTTTATGTTTTTTTAGCTTTGCAGCCCGCACTCCCTGTGCTACAAATAACATACGGTCACGGGCAGCAAACCAGTCCTCTGCATACTCACATTGCTGGTACTCGTCAAAATAAGGGCCTCCTTCTGTATAATGTAACAGTGCAATATCTTCATTGGCGGCATCATAACCAACTAAATGGTTCCAACGACGGGGTAATTCACCAATTAAATCATCTGTCCCTAACCACTTAAATTGGTGCAGCGCTAATCCAGAGGCTTGATTGACATAATCAGGTGTTAATGCTTTACAGCGCTCACAATTAAACAACATGACACTGGACCAGTTTTTCTTTTGATAGCGAGTCTGCACATGATTTAAAAATTTTCGCTGGTTTGCTGGCTCATGACAATGTTTCACCACTTGTACAGCAAAGCGACTATCACGAAGCGACCACAGCTTATTAATATCCTCCTTCACTATCATGTCGCAATCCATAAAAATCGCCCAGCCTTGGTAGTTACATAAATAAGGTACTAAAAAGCGAGAAAAAGAAAAATCAGTGGACTGCAGAGGGTCTCTCTCACGCGTAAAGGTATTGTGCAACTGACTCAACATTAATGGCGTTATTGACACCGGTTGTGACGCATGCGTATGAATACTATGAGAAAGGACATTAAATGCAGCCGCTTCAGCGCGGTCATAACCGATAAATACCCGGATCATATCAACACTTCCTCATTAAGTGAATACTATTTATATTGATATCGGCCAGCCAGAATTAATCTGTAGTTAAATGTTGCAATTCATTGCAAACCCGCTGAATGACACTCTCCCAGTCACCATGATTCGGCTGCCGAAATAACCGCACACTGGAATACCAAGGGCTATCTTCTCTTTTTTCAAACCAATGCCATAAGGGTACATACTGTGTCATCACCCAAGTAGGAATAGCTAAAGCACCCGCTAAGTGCACTGCCGCATTCGACACAGCAATCACTCTATCCAGTGCTGCAATTTGAGCAGCAGCCTTTTCCAAATCATCAAATGGATTAAAGGTCGTATCCACATATATCAGACCAGGCTCTAATGCCAATGCAGCTTGTACCGCATCACCATACTGAATACTGACAAACTGGCAGTTAGGTATTCTCAATAATGGTACTAGCTTTTGCAGTGCAATTGACTTGCCAGCTCCCGAAGACCCACTGCTACTTTGCCAGGCAATACCAATATGATATTGAGCCTGGCTATTATTTTTAATCATGTCCTGACGAAACTGTTTGGTTAATTCTGGATGGGCTTTTATGTAGTGCTTGGGCGCGTGATAATTAGGTAGATCCAACTTAACCAAATAAGGCACATCCAATAAAAAAACCTGGGCATCAATGCGGCTTTGTAAATCAGTGGGAACTGGCTCGTTATCAGGTAACACGGTTATTTCAGGAAAAGAGTGTTGGAACAAACTCACTAGTTTTACATTGCAAGTCAGTACTATATTAATACCTGCTTTCAGTAAAGGTACCAAGTGTTGTACATGCAATACTTGATCACCCACTCCCTGCTCAGAAGTGACTAATAATGTCATGCCTGGTTTTTGCTCACCTTGCCATTGAGGTGCTAACACCCCAGCAATGGTTTTACTAATAAATCCATGATCATGAGAGGATAAATCTTGCCGCCAACGTAAGTCTGACCAACCTTCTTGATAATAACCACTCCGTAATAAGGTGATTGCCAAGTTAGCCCGTATCGTATTGTCATCCGGTTTTAACTCAAGCGCCTCCCGGTAATACTGAATTGCATTAGCTGAGTTACCTTCTAGCCCTTCAAGGTTAGCTAAGGTTCGTTTGACCAGAGATGAGTTTGCTTGTTGCTGACAAAGCGAACGGACAGTAGCTGCCGTTGCAGAATCATAACGGCACTCATGCAGTAGCTGATCAACTAAAGCACTGGCCAAGCTAGTTTGAGCAGTTGTCATGTCCGGTCGCAACTCAAGTGCTTTCGTGTAATAAGTTTGGGCTTGACTGAATTGTTCTTGCTTTTGATAAAGCTGGCCAATTGCTTCAAAGATCTCAGGGATTTGCATTTCCTCTGCTTTAGCTAGATAGCATTGCAATGCCTCTTGGTCTTTACCCTGATTCTGATAAATCGTTCCCAGTAATGAATAAGGTTCTGCCAGAGTTGGATCTATTTTTGTGGCAAGGGTTAACGACTTTATCGCTTGATCAGTATGCCCCATTTTTAACATCAGATAGCCAAGTCGATATAAATAATACGCATTACTTGGTTCATGTTGAACAGCATCTAAAAGATAGGGTAATGCCGTATCATATTGCTCAATTGCCAAATAAATTTCAGCCAATTTATGCTGTACAGCTGCATTGGCCGGATTTTTTTCCAATAACTGAACTAATAGTCTTTTGGCTTCATTTAATTGATTTTGCTGCATTAACTTTACAGCTGTTTCAAATTGCTCCAAGTCCTGTGGATCACTGACGACAGACATAATGTGACGTACCTTTGACGGATAAATTAAAATAACTTATTAAGCTAACAGCATTTGTACCAGTTTACGTGATAAAACAGAATAACAACTACTTTTTTAGGGTTGGCCAATCAATGATAACCCCACTTTGTTTCTTTAGTGGCAAAAAACTGCCTCTTTTAGCAGGCAGTTTTATTTTTATGCCTTTACTTGTTAGCAAGAAATATCCTAGTAATAACCTAATCACTTGATTTTAATTAACTAATTTTTTCAGTTTATTTTCAGTCAGTCTATTGGCATACCCTTTGAATCCCAATTCTACAGCCAAAGTACGCTTGGTACTCCGGTAGTAAATTACCCGTTCAACGATACGACTTTTGTTAAACAAATAGTATCACCAGACGGGTAAGCAGTTAGTAGGAGGGAGGTTATGCCTCAAGTCATCAATACCAACATTCCGTCATTAAATGCACAGCGTAATTTAAATACTTCACAAGCAGATAGTGCTGTTGCCTTGCAACGCTTGTCATCTGGTTTACGCATTAATAGTGCTAAAGATGACGCAGCAGGGCTCGCTATATCCACCCGATTTGATGCCCAAATCCGTGGGTTGAATGTGGCTATCCGCAATGCCAACGATGGAGTTTCTCTTTCCCAGACCGCTGAAGGCGCCTTAGGTGCCATGAAAGAGAATTTACTTCGCATTCGTGACCTTTCCCTGCAATCTGCCAATGCGACTAACAGTGGCCAAGACCGTGAGGCACTCAATGCCGAAGTTCAGCAGTTGAAAAAAGAAATTCAGCGGGTATCAGAACAAACTGCATTTAACGGTACCTTGTTATTAGACGGCACTTTCACTGAAGTCACCTTCCAAATTGGTGCAAATGAAGGTGAAAACGTCACCTTTAGTATAGATGGCGCACGGGTTGATGAATTAGGTGCTTCCCAGTCTGTTGGGGTCAGTGCCCGAGGGACGAATTCCAGCATTGCCCAAGGGGATTTATTAATTAATGGTATTTCTATCCCCAGCTCGAAAACCACGGCAGATACCGCATCAATTGCTAATAAAAGTGCCAGTGCCATTGCCAAAATCGCTACTATCAACTCTAAGTCTGACGAAACCGGGGTAACCGCAGAGGTATTAACCAACACCGTTGAAGGCACTAGCCAAGTCGTTGCAACTACGGCAGGTGATATATTTCTAAATGGAGTGACCATTGCACTATCAACTAACATGAATCTATCTGCCGATGCTAACCGAGAAGCATCAGTGTCAGCAATTAACGCCCGCTCAGCTGAAACTGGCGTAGTTGCAGTGAATACTGGGGCAGATCAATCAGGGATTATTTTAGAAGCAGCAGATGGTCGTAATATCACCCTTGTTTACGATAATGCTGGAGGCGATAATGTCACGCCTGCAGCCACTGGGCTACCAGCCATTGGTAATAATAATATGGGAATCTTTGCTGACATTACCGCATTGACTGCCATGAACTTATCTGATGGTACAGCTGCCGGAGGCTTTACTTTAATTTCCCGCGATGGTTCACCCATTAAAATTGAGCAAGGTCCAGATGGGCAACTTAATCAAAATGTCGGGCTGGCAGAAGGGACTTATGCTGGTACGGGTGCCTTTTTATCATCATTGGCAGCAATTGATAGCGATACTACAACCACCGTAAAAGATAATGCACCACCACTATTAAATGGCGACATTGTGATCAACGATGTGCCAGTGCCTGCAGGTAATCCTTTGGATGATACAGCATCTAATATGAATAAACCCGGTAGCGCTATCACCAAAGCAGCGGCAATTAATAAAGTCAGTGAGCGTACCGGGGTTACTGCTACTCCTAACCCTAACTTAGTTAATGGCTCTGCTATGACACCGGCAGCCAAAACTGGCACTATAACTATTAATGGGGTCATAACTACTGGTATTACCACAACAACCGATGCTGAAGAAAGCCGTATTACTGTCGTCAATGCTATTAATGCTATTGCAGGGCAAACGGGGGTCATGGCAATTGATACCGGCAGTAATACAGGTGGTGTACAACTACTGGCAGAGGATGGTCGAAATATTACGATTAGCTATACGACATTAACGCCTGCTGTCACTGGGCTCGTCGATACCGACCCTGGTGGTGCCGAACCCCAGGCAACCTATGAGTCTTCTTTACGATTATCGTCTGCCAGCCCTATTGTATTAACCACCAATAATGCTAACGGCTTGACCAACCATGGTTTACAGGCAGGCACCTTTGGTGGAGCTTCATCAGGACAGTTTATTAAGGATGTTGATGTCTCTACAGTAGAAGGCGCATTAAAAGCGCTAGATGCCGTGGACAATGCCTTGCAGTCTATTAATATCCAGCGAGCTAATTTAGGTGCTATTCAAAATCGCTTTGAGTCAACCGTTTCTAACCAAGCCATTGCTGCTGAAAATCTATCAGCAGCCAATTCAAGAATAAAAGATGCTGACTTTGCCGCCGAAACGGCTGAATTATCACGAACCCAAGTACTACAACAGGCGGGTATTTCAATACTTGCCCAAGCCAATGCGCAGCCACAGCAAGTACTACAATTATTACAAGGCTAGCGTATCACTCTCAACCCCTGACTGGCATGACTGAATAAGGCAATGCCAGCCAGGCTTTTTTACTGACTAATAATCAACACAAAACACCTATATTTCACTTTTACCTCAAGTATACGACTAAATTTTTTTATTTTTCTACTGACGTAAATTTAGACTACCCATCGTGGCTAAAAGCGCTATGCTTTATAACAATAAACAATAAAAAAGCTAAACTGCTTCTGTAATGTAATGGAATTTCAACCATGAGTAACTTAGTTGAAGGGGATCATGCCTCTCAAACCATTGCCCAAGCTTACAATGAAACCTTGTACCGCAGTGATCCCTTTGTAAAAACCCATCCTGAACATTTGGCCAGTTTAGGGGTATTATTTGGTTTTACACCGGTTAACCCACTGCAATGCCGAGTACTGGAAATTGGCTGTGCAATGGGCGGCAACCTCATTCCGATGGCCATGAATTACCCGGATAGCGAATTTATAGGGATTGATATTTCAAAAAACCAAATTGATATTGCCACCAATCAAGCAGCGAGTCTCAGGCTTAATAATATAAAGCTGCTAAATGTCAGCATTGAACAGGTCGATGAACATTTTGGCCAATTTGATTTTATTATCTGTCATGGGGTCTTTTCTTGGGTACCCGCCCAGGTTCAACAGAAAATCCTGGAAGTTTGCAAAAAGCACCTCAGTGAATTTGGTATCGCTTATATTAGCTATAACGTGCATCCAGGTTGGCATATCAAAAATATTGTAAAAGACCTGATGCGCCTCAGAACACAGAAGTCTTCATTAGAAAACAAAGTTAAAGATGCCAAAGCCATTGTAGAATTATATGCAAAATATGCCGTGGATAACGCCAGTTATCCTTTTAAAAATATTTTTGAACAGCAATTAGAACACTTAAACAATGTGCCTGATCATTATATTTTACATGAACATTTAGCAGACTTTAATATTCCCTACTATTTTTATGATTTCATGACACTGGCGAAACGACACCAGCTAACCTATTTATGTGATGCCAGTTTTAGTGATAATTTTATTAGCAATCTACCTGAAGACCACCAACAGCAAATTCTGGATTATTCAGAAGACCGCGTCATGGTAGAGCAATACTATGACTTTACGGTAGCCCGTACCTTTCGCTCTAGTTTATTGGTTCATGACCAACACCTAATCAACCCTATTGTAGAAACACAAAGAATCAGATTATTAAGCCTAGTCAGTGATCTCAAACTTAAAGAAAAACAGTTTAACTTAACTGATAAGTCTGATGTACAGTTTATTTCAAGAAGTAAAGTGTCTCCCGAACTTACCGCATCAATTCCCATTACCAAAGCTGCATTAAGAAGCTTAGAAGAAAGCTGGCCATGTAGCTTAAGTTTTAACGAGCTATTTCAACAGAGTTATCAAAAATTAGGGCTATCTATTGATGAGCAACAGTCTGATATATTAGAAAAAGATATCCAACAGTTGTGTGATGATATTATCACAGCATTCCAGGCAAGCTCACTCAGGCTATTCAGAGTGAACCCACCATTATGCGTCAACCAAGTCAGTGATAAACCATTAGTTAGTCCATTAATAAGCCAGCAACTTCGCGATAATCAAGAAGTCTTTACAACCCAACATCACGAGACCTTGTCACTCGATAATAATCTCAAATACTTTATTCCTTATCTTAATGGCACCCATACCCAGTCAGAATTGGCCAGCACTGTTGATAAACTTCTACAAACAGGCAAGTTGGACTTCTCTCTCATCAAACAGATGCAAAAACAAGCAAAAAATAGAAACGAAGTCTCAAACTCTATTTTAACAATCATGATTAATAGCCTTATTCAAATTGGGGTAATGATTAATTAAACGCAGGATAAAACTAAAATGAAAAATCTGGTTAATTCACAACCACTCAATACAAACACAGAACAATATATTGTTACCACAATTAACCAGTCTGCTCAGTTAACTGAAAAATCGCTTTTATCCCTCATTATAAAATCAAAAAACTATAACGATCCTACTACTTTTTTAACCAATATTACCTTTTACTTGCTTAAAGGTAATTTAAAGGAACTTAGCCAGGTATTAGTCAAAAGCACTCATATTAAATCCGGCTATCTTGCCAATTTACGTAATGCCTGTGTTTATTTATGTAATGGAAAAACAGATGAGGCAATCAATACCATAATCACACTGGATAAAGAAGCTATACCAAATCCACTACTCGCTGTGCTGGTAGCTGAAACACAAAACATCCAATGTAAGTTTACTGAAGCCTTTTATAATTTTTCTAGCGCAGCTAATGATTTTGCTTTCAATGAGCAATTAATTATTAAATCAAGAAACTGTTTACAACATATCGAGGCCACTAAATACAGTGAACCATTAGTACAAGGTGCCACAGACTATTTAAAAGATACTCGTTTCGATAGTAGAGAAATTGCCAGCCTCATTACTTCACTGATTAAGCTCAAGTATCAATTGACAGAAGATCAATCTAATAAAATAGCTCTTGACTTAAACGATATTACACAAGATGAGTTTCTGATCGAAGCATTACAACGAATTATCATTGCAGATCCTGACATTGAGTTGTTTTTAATAGCTATCCGTAATAACCTGCTAAACACTATTGTCCAACTAGGTGAAATACCCCAGCACATCACTCGTTTATTATGTGCTCTAGCCTTGCAAGGTTATATTAACGAATATGTTAACTTTGTGAATAATGATGAAGCCTCAACGATTGATTCCATTCAACAAATTATCCAGGACTTACTGAAAAATCCTAATACCAGCTTAGAGCAAATTGCCGGCCTGGTTTTATTAGTATCGCTGTATGAACCCATATCTCAACAACCTTATTTTGAGCAACTATTACACTACCCCCTAGCTGACTGGCCAAAGGAGATGCAGCCTTGCATTGAAAAAATACTTTATCATCAATATAAGGAAACCACTCTAGCAAAAACTATCCCTCAACTAACATCCATTGATCACCCAGTCTCTTCCGCAGTGAAAGCACAATACGAGGAAAACCCCTATCCTCGTTGGACAGAAGTGACCCAGTTAAAAAGCCCTTGTAATTATATCAAATACTATCACATTAATAAGCCACCTTTTACCAAACCCAAATTTTCTACTAAATCACTAAAAATGCTGGTAGCAGGCTGCGGCACTGGTAAACATCCCATTAGTCAAGCCTTACTGTTTCCTGATCTGCAAATTATTGCGGTTGACCTTAGCAGCCGAAGCTTAGCTTATGCCAAGCTCATGGCCGACCATTTTCAAATTAAAAATATTAGTTTTTATCAAGGGGACATTTTGCAGTTGGATACTTTAAAAGAAAAATTTCACATTATTGAATGTGTAGGGGTACTCCACCATATGGCACAGCCTGCCGATGGTTTGGCCGTTTTGCGTAAACTACTGGTTAAACAAGGGGTAATGAAAATAGGACTATATAGCCAAATTGCTCGACAAGAAATAGCCAAGTTTCGTGCTGACAATGAATTACAGCCAACATTAAACAGTATTCGTCAGTTTCGTTTCCAGGCGCTCACTGAAAAAAGAACTGAATTTGCTACATGCCTTAAGTTAAGTGACTTTTACTCAACCAGTATGTGTCGTGATTTATTGTTTCATGCACAAGAACATCGCTATACAACACTGGAAGTAGCTAAGTTATTAACAGATCATTCATTAGCTTTTAGAGGGTTTTACTTCAGAAGTCATGAGTTATTTACCCAGTTTCAAAAACTGTATCCTAACCCAGCAAGCATGCTAGACCTTACTGCCTGGGATCAATTTGAGCAACAAAATCCATTTGCCTTTCTTGGGATGTATCAATTTTTTGCCCAAGCCCTATAGATTATTGAATAACGAAAGATTACTGATTGTCGTAAAGCTTTGCTGGGCGGCTTGCAACAAAAAATTTTGCAGCGATAAACGACTAATTGCTTCAGCTTGATCTACATAGAGAATTTCGGCTAAGAACTCCTCACTGACTATATTAAAGTCTTCATTTTGCGCACGAGTACTATCAATAATATTCAGTCGTCCGCCTACCTGACTTTGCACCTCAAGTAAACTGGCAATCGCATTATCCATATTAACCAGGGTATCATCCAACAGTTTTTGTAAAGCCGTTCTACCTGGCCCGTCGTTTTGTGCATTATCTAACCCATCTTGCAAACGTTTTACTGTTGTTAATACATCTTGCTTATCACTCGTATCCACAAAAAACGTGTCACCTTGATTCGGTGTCCCTTCAATTACTACCGCCATACCATGAAAGGATATAGATTCCCCACCTTGAAATGGAATATTACTGGCTAATGTGACTCCCCCCTCCTTCGTGGTGACAGTATAATTTGCTCCATTCGGGACAACAGCTGTTTCTGGGTTAAAAGTAATAATCAAATCATCAGGATAAAAGGCATCCAATGCATCTTGATCGACTACTTGCCCTACTGTAATGGTTGCAGGCGGGTCAGATGTATTATTCGGATTGGCTGAGGTTAAAAAAGTTTTTTGATTACTGGGGACATCTACAAATAAATCTTTACCACTGTCATTAATTGCCACTGTAGCACTAGCAGCAATTTGTAAAAAGCGTTGTCCTTCATCACCTAAATAATCAAATCCCCCCCCCACTTTGTCAATAAATGGTGGTTGACTGGCCTGGAACCCAGCGAAAATAAATACACCATCTGCATTTTTACGATTAAATAAGTCTTTCAGCTCATCGAGTCTTACCTCTATTTCATCAGCAATAGCGGCTTTATCCGACACACTTAAACTGCCATTGCCGGCGTTAACCGTCAGCTCCCTGATACGTTGATAAACACTTTTAATCCCTTGTAACGCGGCTTCTTCAATTTTTAAGCTGTTCTCTGCTGCGTCTAAATTACGCCGATATTGCGCTGCAATTGCCTGTTCTTGCTGAATAGCAACAATTTTTGTTGAGGCAACTGGGTCATCACCTGGGGTTACTACTCTTCTTCCCGTCGCCACTTGTTGCTGAGTATTTAATAACTCAGCACTATTTTTTTGGATTTGATTCAGCCCTAACCTGAATATATCAACTGTTGAAATCCGCATAACCATACCCGTCTCAAATAATTAGACGCTATACACTGTTTAACAGGGTATCAAATAACTCTCTGGCCACATTTACTAATTGTGCTGAGGCATTATAAGCTTGTTGAAAGCGAATTAGATTGGTTGCTTCTTCATCTAAATTAACCCCTGACTCTGACTGTCTCACCCCTTCCGTTTGTGCCAGTAAAGTTTCACTTGCTGCTTTATCTATATCTGCTTGACTGGCATTAACCCCAACAAACTCTATAAATTGAGCATAACCTTCTGCATAACTAGCAGTGCCATTAAATAAAGTTTTATCCGTACTTAAATTAGCTAATTTAAAGCCATTACGGTTATCAGATGTACCATTACTATTAAAGTCGATTGTGAAGGTATCATTAGGTTGTGGCCGACCCTGAACAGTCACTTGATAACCTTTAAAAGATTTTTGCGCAAAGTTAAATGAAGCGGTATCACCAAATAAACCTCCACTGGTGGGTGTAGGGTTAGTTCGTAGGGTTACACCATCGGCCATAGTGACATCTATACTACCGCCAATGGTCGTAACATGCTGATTACCTGCACCCGCAACTGCACCATCTAAGGTTTGGCTGGAAAATGCTCCACCTGCTTCACCATTGGTGACTTCTACACTACCCGCCCCGATAGATGTTCGTAAGCCTACATCTAAGTCTACGCCAGTTGTTGCAAATATTTTTAATGTTGGGATTGGTGGCGGCCCACCTGATTCAGAAACCACCGCCCGAATCCCCTGATTGGTTAAATTACCATTAGTATTAATTCTATCTGCTAAGAACTGAATATAAGGCTGATTCAATAATGGATTAGTATCAGGTGTTGGAACAGGCCCTAAGGCAGGGTTGGTCAAATCTTCCCCGTTCAGAAAAAACTCCATTGTGCTACCAACAGCCCCTGTAATACTCCTTAACTCCACCTGATTAAAGGCATTGGCAGTCACGCCATCGACTTGTGTCAGTTGATTAGCAATTTCCTGAGCTGAAGCATTGAGTACCGTAGCGACATTAGTTGTAGTAATTACCCCAGTAGTAGGGTCTCGCTTAAAAATATCAATGTTCTGAGCTGGGTAATTATTAACAGGATTAGGCGCTACTGGATTAATCACTGGGGCCGTCACTAGCCCAACATTTCCCGTTCCCCGTTGCTGAGTGCTTCCAATCGTTTCATTTACATCGGTAGTAAAGACAGCTTTTTGCGTCCCAGGTACAAATACTTGATTACGAATAGGCGGCACTAGTTGTTTAGGGTTGGCAGGGTCAGAGTTATCCAATACATCATAAGTCGTTAAGCTAGTGAACTTAATAATAATCGGTGGAGATAATTGCCCTGACGTAGCAAAAGCCGGTAATAAAGCCCCCGATACCTGATCATAGACTTGAAAAACATCGCCTTGAGAAATTGACCCAGTTCCCTGATTAGTGGTTGAACTGAGGGTACGAATTGCTGCGGCAAACGCTAACTCTCTTGGATCACCCATCACAGCAGTAAAATCTCGAGACGCTCGTCGGGTAGGCTGTAAAAAGAACGTATCTCCCCCTTGAAAAGAGCCGCTTTCTAAAGCTAGTTCTAAGCCATCAAACTCTAGTGTTTCTGGAAATGAGCCACTGATAGAGCCCTGCTTGACCACAACCCCATCACTGTTTCGGGTAATTGAGTAGGTAAAGTTATCAGGCCCTGGAAAATTAAACGTATAATCACTTGCCTGCATTTGTTGTACATCTTTAATGGTTAATGATACCACTCGGTCAACAGGCAACGCATTTTGGGGATCGCCAAATACGCGGTCCAAAGTAAGTTGCCGTTCATTAACATCATTAAAAATTCGCTCACCAAAACTACCCGTTAAATCTATTCCTATTCGTTGCTGATCATTGACGGTTTTAGCTAACCCAACTGCCACTAAACCTAAATTAGTAAAGGATGGATCCAAAATCTTATCACGATAAGTAATTAAGCCACCTAGCGTTCCCCCTGATAAATCTTGATTAAGTGGTTGATTAGTGCCCTTCACTACCACATTAACCCCTTCATTATTTGCCCCACCTGACTGAGAGATTAATTCAGAGCTACTGCTACCTAGTACAAGAGCCTGTCCCTTACCAATAAATACATTAATGGTGTTGTCATCCTGGCGAACGACCTGTACTCCTACAATTTCAGATAATTCTCTAAGCAGCTCATCACGTTTATCCAGCAAGTCATTCGGTTGACCTGCCGTGCTACTCCCTGCCACATTGGAAATCTGTAAATTTAATTCAGCAATACCAGCTGCTATCGAGCTAACCTCTCCTATTAATGCCTCAATTTCAGTATTCAATGCTTGGTTTTGCTCTTCAAAAGTCGCAAACAAAGTATTAAAGCGAGTAGCTAAGCCTTCCGCTTCGGTTAATACAAGTTGGCGAGCAGGTATTGAGGTCGGGTTTTCAGAAGCCGCTTGCATCGCATTGAAAAACTTATCTAGCCCCACACTTAACCCTGTGGTTTCATCAGCTAATACAGAGTCTAGCTGTCGGATATTCTGATCAAACGCACTTAACTGAAAAAAACTGGCTGTATCTAAGCGTAGTTGGTTGGTGACAAAATCATTAGCGATTCGCCTTATATCAGTGATTTGTACCCCTCTTCCAGAAAATACCCCCCCAATAAACTGTTCTTGCTGGGTATTAAAAATGGTTTCTTGGCGAGAAAAACCAGGTGTGTGAGCATTAGCCACATTATGCCCAGTGGTGGCTAATGCCCGCTGATAAGCTTGTAAGGCAGTGGTACCGATTTGCAGTATATTACCTGCCATGGTAAAACTCCTAAATATAATTTTTATAGAGCTAGCTTCACAGTAGTAAGCTAGCCCTATAAAAATCATTCGCTTTGACTATATAATATTCTTTTGCTGTAATCCGCGATAACGTTTCAATCAGTCTCTGGCAGGTAGTTTAATAATTGCAATATTATAATTTATCTATAGCTGATTTAAATAACGGCCCATTCGCTATTTTCAAAATCTTTTTCGCGTAATTAGGATCCGTTGCATAACCTGCCTGTTGTAATGCATTCAAAAACTGTTCCGGATTATCACGCTTAGTCAATGCTGTTTTATAACGCGGGTTTACTTGCAAAAAATCCATATAATCATTAATACTGGCGGCAATTGAGTCATAGGAGCGGAACGCTGCTTTTTCTTTTATGGCAATCCCTTGCCGGTATTCAGTGGTATTAACATGGGTTTTATCTCCCTGCCAACGCCGATCAGCTTTAATACCAAATAAGTTATAGCTGGAGTTACCGTCTTTATGCTGAATAATATGTTTTCCCCAGCCAGTTTCTAATGCCGCTTGAGCAACTAGTACCGCCGGGTTAAAACCAAAAGCACTGGTGAGCTTTTTGGCAATCGGATAAACATGTTTTATGAACGCTTCGGGGCGACTAAACTTATTAGGGTCTATCCCTGTACCCGTCAACTGACTTAGTATATTTGTCAGTTTGGTTGTTATCGGTTGATGATGACTATCCGCTATAAGTTTTTCCTCTCCGACCATTACAGCATTATAAAGAGGAGGATGTTTTGCTTGTGTTGGGTTATCCTTGCGTTGATTTTCGTTTAGTTTACCTTCCTGTTCTGGAGGAGCTTTCATCGCTTGCACATAACTTAACGTATAAGATAGCTGCCGTTGCTTAGCCGCTTGATCAAATGGCATTGGTGCCACTTGAGGTTGACTGACAGCAGCTTGTGGAGCCATCTGTTTGATCAACATATCTGCCAACCCAATGCCTTTTCCTTTAGATAACTCTACCGATAACTGACTATCAAACATTTCCTCAAAAAATTGTGTTTCATTACTATTGAAATAATTGCCTTCTTTAAATACCTGGTTAGCAGCTCTCATGCTTTTTAACAACATATGAGTAAATAACGATTCAAACTCTTTGGCAACTTTCTCTAACGCTTGGGTCGGATTTTTTTTCTCAAGCCCTTTTAAGTTTTGCAAACTATTTAATTGGGTGTACATACTTGCAGGCTGATGTTCCATAGCCTAATCCTCCCAAAGTTACACAGACATACATTGATTCAAGGTGAACTGTTTTTATCACTAAATGACGACCAAATCTGCCTTCAATGCTCCCACTTCTTTCAGTGCCTCTAATATTGCCATTAAATCACCAGGGGCAGCACCCACCTGATTAACTGCTCGGACAATTTCATTTAAAGTGACACCCGGTTTAAATAAAAACATTTTATTACTTTCCTGCTCAACACCTAAATTCGACTGTGGTACCACTACGGTGTCCCCTCCCCCCAGTTCATTGGGTTGACTGACTGCCGCGTCTTCACTAATCGTGACGACTAAATTGCCGTGGGTGACTGCCGCAGGTGACACTCTGACATGTTTACCGATAACAATAGTACCTGTACGGGAATTAATGACTACTTTTGCTGGCGCTTCACCTGGGTCAATTTCCAAATTTTCCAACACTGACATATAAGTCACTCGCTGGGAAGGGTCGAGTGGTGCAGTAACTTCGATAGAACCGCCATCGATGGCTTTAGCGATATTTGGTCCAAGCAACTGGTTTATTTGATCACTCACTCTTTTGGCTGAGGTAAAATCATAACGGTTTAAGTTGAGCATAATTTTATTATGGCGATTAAAACCACTAGGGACCGCTCGCTCAACCGTTGCACCATTAGGTATACGGCCTACACTGGGTACATTAATAGTTATTTTAGAACCATCAGCGCCTTCAACACCTAATCCACCGACGACTAAATTACCTTGGGCAATGGCATACACTCGCCCATCAGCACCTTTTAATGGGGTCAATAATAAACTCCCCCCACGTAAGCTTTTAGCATTACCAATAGAAGAAACCGTAATATCAATTTTTTGCCCTGGTTTTGCAAATGGGGGTAAATCAGTATGAATCGCAACCGCCGCTACATTTTTTAATTGAGGATTAATCCCAGGAGGCAAGTTAATGCCAAATTCCCGCAACATGCTCATAAATGACTGTGAAGTAAACTGGGTTTGACTGGTTTTATCGCCAGTACCATCTAAACCAACGACAAGCCCATAACCAACCAGCTGGTTAGACCTGACCCCAGCAATACTGGCTAAGTCTTTTAGCCGTTCGGCAGTGGCACTTAATGACCCCATCACGAATAACCAGCCTACTAACAATTTAGTGATTGTATTCGTTACATTAATTGCTACTTGTCTATTCACAGCAAATTTTTCCCATACACTTAAGATACAAAATCACACTTACCATTTTGTTTTATGCCCAAAATAGGCTTTTTTAGTTCCCTTTCAGACTGTCGAAAACGCTATCCCCCCTTTTTCAAAGGGGGAAGTTGGATTGTGCTATAGTTTTACCCCCTCCTTTTACAACAAACTCCAATCGTGTTGTCATGCATTTAAGAAAAAGCATTTTCGTTAAAATGGAAAAAATGCACTTAAAATTAACCGGGTAATCCAACCGGCGGTGTTGGAATCGGCTAATTCACCCCGACCACTGTATGTAATTCGTGCATCAGCGACTTTTTGGGAAGACACTACATTATCTGGGCCTATATCATCTGGTCTGACCATTCCGGTAATCCGAATATATTCGTCACCACGGTTTAACGTCAGCCATTTTTCTCCTCGCACTTTTAATAAACCATTTGGTAATACTTCTGCCACCGTTACCGTAATATTGCCACTTAAACTATTGCTTTGTTCTGATTCAGTTTCTGCTTCAAACTCTCGATCAGCCGATAACGTTGTTGCCAGACTTAAATCGTTCCCAAATAAACCTTTTGCAGTTTTCCCTAATACAGTGGGGTTTGCTACAGTCGCATCAGTATTTTTGCTCAGTTCAGTATCTGCTTCTTTTTTTGCCCGAGTCGACTCATTTAATTGAATCGTTATAATATCGCCCACCCGATGGGCTTTACGATCTTCGTATAACGTAATTTCAAAACCGGCCTGGTAAATAGCGCCATTATTTAATTCAGCTGGTTTCGGCGTGGCAGGATAAACTGGGGCATATGCTGGATCATTAGGCTCTGCAGGTAATGAAATACAACCAGGTAAAACGAATATTGATGCAGCCATAGCAATAATTAATAAATTTCTGGATTTCATTATTACGACTCCCTAAGCAGCTGCTACAAGTTTTATGACTATCGCTTAATCCTGATCAAACATTTTGATTAACAAACTGCAACATTTGATCTGCTGTTGCAATGACTTTTGAGTTCATTTCATAAGCGCGTTGGGTGGTAATCATATTGACCATTTCCTCCACCACACTGACATTAGAGCTTTCCAATGTATATTGTTTAAGAAACCCTAAACCGTCCTGTCCCGGCGTGCCTTCAACTGGATCACCACTGGCGCCAGTCGCTAAAAATAAATTACTTCCCATTGCCTGCAAGCCACCAGGGTTAACAAAATCCACTAGCGTAATTTGCCCCAATTGTTGTGGTTGAACATTACCTGGCGTTTGAATAGTGACTGTTCCATCTTCACCCACCGTAAAATTAGTGGCATCTCTGGGTACGGTGATACCAGGCTCTAGTGGTAAGCCATTTCCATTTACCACATCACCATCTGAATTTAAATGAAATTGTCCATTTCGAGAATAAGCAATGGTGCCATCCGGTAATAATATTTGAAAAAAACCACGACCATTGATTGCTACATCAAGCGGCTGTTCCGTCGTTTGAAAGCCCGTAGTTGAAAATACTTTTTGGGTGCTCACCACCCTTACACCAGTACCTATTTGTAAGCCAGAGGGAATTTGATTATCTTGAGTTGACTGTGCACCCGGTTGCCGCTGGATCTGATAAAATAAGTCTTCAAACTCTGCTCTATCTCTTTTAAAACCTACCGTCGCCACATTCGCCAAATTATTAGCGACCACTGATAGTTGTTTATCTTGGGCATGCATGCCGGTCTTGCTAATCCAAAGAGAAGGGTGCATAGCAGTGCTCCTAACATCCTATTTCCTAACTTTTGCTAACCAATTTGCAATATGCGCGCCATTGCCTGTGCATTTTCATCAGCCCGGCTCATCATTTTTACATGGACTTCATACTGACGAGCTAATGATAATAAGTGGATCATTTCTTCTACAGCACTCACATTACTTCCTTCTAAAAAACCAGCCACTAATCTGACATTAGCATCAGGCAGTACGGCAGCTGCACCGTCTTCTTTTAATTTAAATAAACCATTTTCATCTTTTTCCAGTTGTTCTAGTGGAGGATTGACCAATCGAATTCGATCAATTTGTGCTAATTCCTGTGGCCCTTGGCCCCGTGGACGAATGCTGATTGTGCCATCAAGACCAATTTCAAGTTTGTCAAACTCTGGAACAACAATAGGCGCTCCATCGCCAAGTACCTGCAAATTATTGCCGGTATAAAGCTGTCCATTAGGCCCAATAGATAAATTGCCTACCCGAGTATAACGCTCTGTGCCATCAGGGCCTATTACAGCAATCCAGCCATCACCTTTGATGGCTACATCGAAATCATTACCCGTCTCTTGAAGCCAACCAGGATTATAATTGGTAGCCGGATTTTCGGTTAATGCATAGGCACGGCTGGGATAAAACTCTCCAAATACTGGCATCGACCGGGCTTGCTCAAAATCAGCCTTAAACCCAGTAGTATTCACATTTGCCAAATTATTGGCTCGAATTGCTTGCGCCTGCATATTCTGCATAGCCCCTGTCATGGCTATATATAATGCTTTATCCATAAGAGTTAATACCAATAATTAATCAAATCAGGAATATCTCTGCAAAAAAAAAACCAGCTTTAGGTAGAACACCTTTAAAGCTGGTTTTTTATATCATTACAATTAAAAAGTAAGAATTGATGCCCTTCACGAAGGGTATATCATTATCTTAAGTTAATTATTGTTTGGGTAATCGTATCTTCCGTTTGAATGGTTTTTGCATTAGCCTGATAATTACGTTGGGCAATAATTAAATTCACTAACTCCTCAGCCACATCCACATTCGACTCTTCTAAAGAACCAGACTCCACTGAGCCTAACACCCCTGTTCCTGGTGCACCCACCACAGGTTCTCCAGAATCTATTGACTCTATCCAGGCAGTTTTTCCTATCGGTGTTAACCCCTGCGGATTAACAAAATTAGCCATAGCTAACTGGCCTAAAACTGAATTTTGTCCATTGGTATAACGGGCAAATAAAATACCTTCCTGACTAACATCTAAATCCGTCAAACGCCCTACTCCAAAACCATTTTGGGTTAAACTATCAACCGCAAATGGGCTCCCAAATTGTGTTGAGTTTGCAATATCAATAACAAAATTAGAGCTGGTGGGTGGTTCAGGTAATGGCAATACATCACCACCCGCTGAAATATTAACAGGCTGTAGTGCATTAATAGGGTCACCATTCGTATCAAGAGGAACCCAGTTAGTAATGACGATAGGATTGGTTGTGACTAAATTTCCTTCTCGATCAAATTGCACCGAAAACCTTGATCGTGTGGCAGCGCCTCCTGGCACAATAGGGTCACCCACATCTTGACCATCAATCAATATATACATACTCCAGTCACTGACATTAGGCGTTGATGCCATATCCGGTTCTTTCACAAAATAGGAAGTCATGTTATGAGGATTACCTAAACTGTCGAATATTTGTACTTGAGTCGCGTGATTATAGGTTGACTGGTCATTAGGGTTAAAATCGTTTTCAACAAAAGGCGTATAAGTCAGTGGCAAATTAAAGATGTTTGAGATCGTCGCAGGTAATGTGGGTGCTGCTATTTGAACATTTTCCTCTAATTGAAACGAAAGTTCACCCCCAACCGTCACCGTATTGCCATCGGTAACATTCACCGCCGCGCCTGCATTAGTAAAACTGGTAGTTGTGGCTCCTTGAACTGGAATTCCCGCTCCTACCCCAGTATTGTTTATGGCAACCCTGATATCATCCCCGGTATTATTAAATATTCGAATTTCATTGGGGGCTGCGGCATCAATCGCTGCACTTATCCCCGTTAAATTAGAAATGGCCGTTGCCAGCTCATTCACATTATTCACAGTGGTTAAGCTCACTGCCTGACCATTGATACTAATGGATGACCCTGCTACAGCAGCTCCCCCTAACGGCAAAGTGGTCACATCCACCTTAGCTCTAGCATTAGCGCTGGCACTGATTATACCATTATTAGCACCTAACTGTGCTATCTCAGCGGCAATCGCTCCAGCCGATAAATTCGCTACACTCGGCACAGCTAAGGTTGCCAGTGTAGTTGCTGGTGTCTGCGAGACATTTTGTAAAAGAAAACTACCTGCCGTATAACCGTTATTAATGCCAGTCTGGGCATTGGCAATAATCACGGCATTGGCTTGTGAAGTAGTGCCTCGAGTGGCTAATACGGTTTCTCTTGAATCAACATTAAAACTGATGTCAACATTACTGGTTAACCGTGGATCTTGAAATTGTTCACCGACTTGCAAATCTGACAATACACCAGGCACAATAGCCCCGGTTGCATCAGCAATAAACCCTTGTAAAAAGTCACCTGCATTGGTGACGATCTGCCCATCTCTATTAACACCAAAAATGCCCTGTCGTGTGTAATTAACGCCATCAGATGCCCGCGTAATAAAAAACCCAGTTCCATTGATTGATAAGTCTAAGTTACGCTCAGTCGGCTTAAGATTACCTTGGTTAAATTGCTGTGCAACCGCTTGTACAATAACACCATTACCCGCTTGACTAGCACTACCACCAAATGACCGCGAAAATAAATCATGAAACTCAGCCCTTGAGTTTTTAAAGCCTATTGTACTCCCATTCGCTATGTTATTGCCTATTGCATCCAAATCGATAGTGGCTGCTTTTAAACCGCTTAAGCCAGTATTAAATCCCATACGACTATCCTCTCAGCATAACTGACTGCTACAGGTATGATCTCAAATGAGAGACTTCCCTGAAATAGATACTACACTTGCTGTACTACATTGATATACCGTATATAGTGGGTATATTCATGAAGCTGGTTTTTACCTAATAAATGAAATTAAGGGCACCTCTAATAATTATTATTGAATCCGTTTCACTTCATTGAGTCTCACTTCTCCTTGTACTCCCTCAACATTTAATAACACATTATTCAAGCCACCCAAGGTAACACTATTTACATTGGCTCCTAACAAGGTATTTAATGGCACTTGCTTCCCATCAATCAGGGTATAAGCTTTAAATTGGTATTTTCCTGCAGGTTGGGTTTGATTATTATTGTCTTTTCCATCCCAACTAATATCTAACTCACCTGCCGGCTGCTTACCTAAATTCATTTGTTTTATAGGTTGATTACTACTACTGCTGTATATTTCAACGAATAAATTATTAATCGGCTGCGGTATATCAACCATCCCTACCACCTTGCCTCCCGCCTCCAGTTCAGTATAAGAAGTGGGTACCAATACTTTTCGTCCCACTAATGCTGAAGCCTGCAATGCCTGACTGGAATTAAAGGCACTCGCCATTGACTCAACTGTTTGATTCAGGTTTGTTATTCCTTCAACTGAACTGAATTGAGCCAGCTGAGCAACAAACTCTTCATTTTTTTGTGGGTTCAGTGGGTCCTGATGCTTCATTTGGGTAATCATCAATTCTAAAAACTGATTCTTACCTAACTCCGTATTGGTATTATTCTGTTTCGGCTGTTGCAGTTGGTATTTTTCAATGACTGCATTAGTCGCATTAGTGTTACTATTATTTGTTATCGGCGTGCTCATTGGAACACCTCACAGAACCTTCAATCAACAAAAATACAATGCTACCCTTACTGCCCTAATGTCAGCACCTTCTGTAGCATTGTTTTTGCCGTATTCATAATTTCCACATTCGTTTGAAATGAACGAGAGGCTGAAATCATATCGGTCATTTGCTCTACCACATTAATATTTGGGTAAAAAACATATCCTTCATCATTTGCCATTGGATGATCAGGTTCATAACGCCTTTCTAAAGGTGCCTTACTTTCAACAATGGCTTTTACCATAACCCCTTTTTCAGACTGCTGTTGCGGTTCATGCAATAACTGATTAAAAGAAAGGTGCTGTTGCTGTGGGCTGATAGCAGTAAATACGGGGTACCGAGCCCGATAGGTTTGATCAATGCTACTGCTTGCTGCTTCTGCATTAGCAATATTGCTAGCCACTGTATTAAGCCGAACCGATTGGGCTGACATACCTGACCCAGAAATATTAAACACATTGACTAAAGCCATTGCTATTGCCCCTTAATCACCTTGATTAAACCTTTAAACTTGCTATTTAAGAACTCAAAGCTACTTTGATAATCCATTGCATTCCGGGCATAAATGGCATACTCCTGTTGGGTATCAACTGTATTACCATCAATGGCAGGCTGAATTGGAATGCGATATAACAAGTCCACATCCTGTTTCTGCGATAAGCCAGCTAAATGGTCTTGATGAGTTTGCTGCAACGGCAACTTCTTGCCAGTTTGTTGCTCATTCACCCGATTTAGTACTTGCTTAAAATCGATATCACGTGCTTTAAAACCAGGCGTATCACTATTGGCCAAATTGTCCGCCAATAGCTCAGCACGCTTTCCTCTTAACAATAGTGCTTGCGGGTGAACCCCTAATGCTTGATCAAAACCAATAGCCATTTTCGAAATTACCACCTGTTAGCTCTGCGCTAGTCATTGCCATTCAGCAATTCCAGAGCAATGCCTATGCCAAATAAAAAATACAATAATTACAAGGATTTAGTGATTATTCCGCTAATGCCGTGCGGCAATCCGGTGCCACACTTTTTGGGTTTATGGGCATCATCCAGAATAGTGATTTTTTGCGCAAGCAAGTAAGTAAGTACTTTGAATAGGGCCACTCTATATAAAAACACAGAAAGCCCCAAAGAGTGTGCATTTTTTAGTAATGCCCTTATTGCTATTTTATACAAAGGGAATTTTATAATTGGGGGTTAAAACAATATTCCGATTAGCTAACTCTTTCACCAGACTACTGAAAATATCCATGTAGCCCAGCGAAACGAGGGGCATTAACACCAACACGTCAAAAATGGTTATCTTTCAAATAAGGCTTACTTATTTGTGCTACAAATATTTAATGGTGAAATCCATGATTGCTATCAGATGAACTGATAGCAGATTCTAAGTCACTTAAGCAATCTACTACCTTAACACTGGCAGACTCCATTGTTTCCAAGTGCTTTAATACTTCCTCATGGTTGCCAGCTAACTGTGCTTCAATTGCCTGAATACCACTCGTATGGACCAGTTTATGAGGCTCTTCTAAATGCCGATAGGCCATTAAATTCTGATAGTTTTTACCATCACCATGATAATACCACTCCCCTAGCCGACAATTCTCATGGTTAACAATGGCACCTTCCTGAACGGGCAATTGATGAATTAAATGGCGATAGATCGTTACCTTCCATGCAACATGGTCAAGCTTAACCGTTTGGATAAAACTAGTATTCGCTGACTCTTCAATAATACCTTGCATCTGCCGTGACATATTTAATACTTCATTAACCGTATTACCAATATCCTCTGTTTCTTGATTAACTGCCGTTGTCGCTTCCACCATTTTTTGTATTTGCGCCGTGCTCACTTGGGTACCTTGCACTACAGTGTCCACCAATGTGGAAATTTCATCACTGGCTTCCCCTGCTTTTTGAGCTAAGTTACGGACTTCATCTGCCACCACAGCAAACCCTCTACCGGTTTCGCCTGCACGCGCAGCTTCAATTGCAGCATTAAGTGCTAATAAGTTGGTTTGCTCGGAAATATCACGGATTACCCCTACAAATTGCGTAATTTGTGAGGCCACTTTTTCTAAGTTTTGGACACTATCTGCGCTATCAGTCGCTACATCACTAATACCACTGACACGCGTTCTTAATGCATCAAGCAAATTACCTGTATTAACAAACAGGTTATCCGCCTCCATTAAATTCCCTTTTTCGCTCAACAATTGGTGCGCAGCACTAGCCAATGCTTCCCTGATATTTTGAATCATTTGCTCACCATAAAAAAAGGTGTTGATTAACTGCTTCAGGTTTTCTGCGCCGCCTTTTGCTTCCCTCACTAAGTCATCTCTGCCATGCTCAGCCTCGTAAACGTTTTTTTCCAGTTCAGCAACTTTATCCCTTAGCTGTTGATTTTCTTGCTCCAAAGTAAAACACTGCTGCTTATATTTATTAGATCCAAACATAACAGAGCCTTTGTTTAAAACTAAAATAATCTAAAGAGACTGAAACCTTTCTTAATAGTGAAGCATAGAAGGTAATTGTCGCTTTTGTTAACTATTTGTGCCTATTTAATTGCTCAAGCTAATCAGTTTCGACCTAAAGAAATACCAGCTCCGTTCACTTCAGCTATTTACACTCTTTCATCAATCAATCGGGATGTATTATCAACTGGTAGCGATGACTGCTGAAATCGTTGCAATAATTGCTGTTGTTGTTCAGTAATAGCAATAGTATTGTTGGGCCTATCGGCTGCAAGCTGAGCGTTAGCACTGGGTATTACGACCTGATTTTGCTGATTGGCTGTTGGTTGAAGCTGGGTAGCTATTGCTTCACGATTTGCAGGTACCACCTGAGTAGGGGCTATTTCAGTAGTGGTATGGTTAGACGTTGGATTGGCAGTGAAAGTTGAAGGGCTTCGATTTAGCTCATCATTGACTAAGCCGTTATTCGTATTGGCTTGATCAGGTGCACGACTCACTACCGGTAGTTGTATCGGCAATTGAGAAAAGCCACCTATACCATTGATCAGCATTGAGCGCCCCACCCTGTGTATGGAAATGATTTGCTACATACAAGTTAAACCAGTTTAATGATTTTCTCCACTTTGAAGGGAATGTAAGTTATCTTAACATTAGTTTTTGTACGGCTTGCCGCATTTGTTTAATCAGTGGCTGCTTGGCTAACCCTGTTAAATTCCGTAAGCGTTCCCAACTATATTGTTGCATTACTTTTTTTATCCATAAATGTTGCTCTGACTCTGTCAATAACTGCCATTGTTTAGGGTGCTGTTGAATTTGCACTTGCAGCCAATTTCTTAACGGTACAATGCAGGTTTCATATTGCCGATTACCAAAACCAAATGCATACACATCTTGTTGATCTTGAGTTGATAGTTCGATGTTATTCTGTTGGTTACTCGTTAAAATGGCAGTAACGATTTTTTCATCCAAGTCTGTCCACAACTCAGCTAACTGTGAAATAAAATGCAGGTGAAACCGAGCGCTCATTTCGACCATTTGTTCAATCGCCTCAGCTGAAACAGGTTTTGCCATTATCAATGCATAACAGCCACTGCTCGCTTCCCTGGTAATACCCAGCCTGAGAGGTAAAAAACCTAATGACTGCCAAAAGCCCTGCAACTGTAGTGTAACACCATAAGCAACCGCCAAGTAGTCTTGCTCTGCTTTCACTTGATCATAAATATGAGCTATTAACTGTCGCCCTACTCCTTGCCGCTGAATAGCTGGATGAAGGGCTATACGGATAATTCTGACACAACGCAATCCTGCGACTTGTTGATAACCACCATGAGCGACCAACGTTTGTGGTACTAGGTGCCCTTTAGGACGCCGTTTAGCTAAATAAATAGCCTGGGCTAACTCCTCGTCTAGCCCCCCTTCCAATGCAGTTAAGCTGGCTGCAACGACCTCGCCATGATAAACCCCTAACCAAATCTGTAAATTGGGGCCATCCAATAAGTGTCTTAAATCACCAGGCGTGGTACGGTAATGAGCCATGATCAACAACCCAAATAAACGCCTTAATAATTGTGGCTGTTGCACCAGCTCCTCAGACGATACTTTTTTAAATATCAGGTCATCACTCGTAAAATTAATTAATTGCTCATCGGCGACGGGCTCTGCATCCAGTAGCAACGCATCAAACCCAAAATTTTCTAATGGGTCATTTGACTGCCAACGAATCGGCTGAGTTAAACTCAGTGCCCGCCATTGGGGCCTGATGCGATTTAACATAGGTTGAAAGCGAATGGTAAACCCTCGCCCTGTTCCTTCATAACCATGTACTGTGGTAGCAAATACAATACGAGTATAATGTTGTGTCCAGCGGTTTAATAAATCGGGAGGAATAGCAGCAGCTTCATCAATAAATAGTACATCAGCTGCTGGCATTTCATGACTGAGATCGTCTGGGGTCAAATAATGCAACCAACTATTAGTATTCGTATCGCTATAAATCAATTTAGGTTGTAATTGCCAGTCAATCGTTAAATAGGTTGCAGCATGGTTAAATAAGGTATTCACAGCCTCGAAATTAGGGGCCGTCACTAAAATTCGCTTGCCTTGTTGCAACAGTTTCCCAGCAGCAATACCCAGCGCGGCTGACTTACCTCGCCCACGATCTGCCGTAATTACCAAAGGACGTTTACGATGTCCTGTCGCCACTTTTATTATGCCTGCTACTGCTTCAACTTGATCTTGGGTAATACAACCATCTTCCGCAACACCATCACCTATATCAACTGCTGGCTGCAAACTGGAGTCAACCTCAACGGTTGGTAGCGGTTGGCCTTGCTGCCACTTGATAAACAACGGGCGTGGTTTATCAAGTGCTGCTACCAGCCACGTTAAAAAAGCACCTTGCACTGAATCTGCAGTATAAGGCAGTACGGTCAACTGATGATATTCTGGGTCATTAAATTCAGCCCAGGTGGCTAGTGGTGGCGTCAATAGAAGTAGTAGCCCCCCTCCAGTCAACGTACCCGTTATCGCGGCAAAATGATCAGGGTTAAAACCTGTGAATGCATCATAAACTAAAAGCTGGCTTTCTCTACCTAAATACTCTCGCACTTGTTGTGGTGCTATCACCGTTATTCCCTGATGCCGCAAATTATCATTGGTTACCCAATAGCTAGACGTTACTGGCCCCAACAGAGTAACCAGTTGGCTGGCCTGTTGTTGAGTCCATGCTTGCTCACCCGCAATAATGATAGTGGCACGATATTGACTAGCCGTTGCTTGTTGTTTAATAACGGCCAACCAATGACTAAGCTGCTGTTGCAAAAAAAATACCTCACCTGACTTCTGGTTATCTGCTTTCGTGGCATTATTTTATTAATACTACGTTATTTAAGCTGTAGAGGCCGTTCAATATTTGTTCAAAGACACTCCTTCAACCAAGCCTTAACAGGGCCTAATCGAATACAACACTTTCTATTAACTTTTCTACTATCTCAACAGGTGTATCTGCAATAAGTAAACGATTAAAGTCTTTTTCTGCAATCAGCTGGTTAGCCACTCCTTCCTCTAAAAAAGCCAGTAAGTGATTGTAGTAGCCATGGTGATTAAGAATAGCTATGGGTTTATTATGCAAACCCACTTGGGCCCAGGTTAATACTTCGAACAATTCATCAAGAGTACCCAAACCACCAGGTAAAACCAAAAAGCAATCTGCCAGACTGGCCATTTTTTCTTTTCTGGTTGCTAAACTGCTAACCTCAAACCACTCTGTTAATCCCGCATGCGCCCTTTCTCTAGCCACCAGCAGGCTAGGCATAACGCCAATCACTTCGCCTTTAAGTGCTAATACATGATCAGCCAAGATCCCCATCAACCCATCATTGGCACCGCCATAGACCACACCTATCTTGTTTTTTATTAACGCTATGGCCAGCTGCTGAACCATGGTAGGCAAACTAGGATCTAACCCAGGCCTTGATGCACAAAAAATATTAACCCGCATTCATTACCTCACGATACCCTAGTGGCACAAGCGCTACGCTAGCCATTTCTGAGCTCAAAAAGCTATGCAACATTAGGGTGTATTCAACAATTGTCTTAAACTATGCTATTTTATCGGCTATTATTGGAACATTTTTACTAAAATCAACTACCCTAATACTTTAGAAGTAGTATTTTTCTTAATACTTATAATAGCGCTATGAAAAAGCATACAATCTTTCTACTTGCCATACTCTTTACTTTTGGACAAGAAACAATCTACTTTCATAGTAAAGCTCAAGCGGCATCCCGAACGAGTCTTTCTATTTGGGATATTGACCGCTCCCACATACTAAAGTGGACACTTTGGAGCTTCAACAGTGAGTTTCAAATAAAGGTGGTCAACGATCAGGCCGAGCAGTGGGTTCAAACCGGTTTTAGTGGCTTTGCTGAAGGAGAGTATCGTCGTATACCCCACCCTACTCTGGGGTATATTGGATTTGTTGCGGGTAGCACTTATACCAGCCGAATGGGGCTACCCTGTCGTAATTATGTGATTAGAGTGGAAGCCAGCCAGGATGCCTTCCCAGCAATGGCCTGCTATCAACATAACAGCTGGCAATATACGCGTTCTGTTTTTTAAACAAAAGGCTCCAAATACCTTATAGTGGTCAATGGGTAAAGTTAGGTTATAGTACTCCAAGACATTTATTTTCTGGCAAGGTGCTTTTTTGCAGACACTCTTTATAAGGACAACATAGGGGCCTAGTGCAAGAAAAAGAACACAGCCAGAAGATAAGTGGAGAAACAGTGGTTACCTTATTTTGCGCGTGAACCACTGCGCTTAAGACCAATTATCCGGAGGTAATCTGTTAGGCTACCCTTGTTAACATGGTCTAGAGGGACAACCTCATTTACTACAAAGATAATATTTAACCATTAACTGCTTAGCCTTCCCCTATCACGCCCTCAAGACTCTCAGTTGCTATACTGTTAAGCAGCTCAGTTTAATAACTGAACTTCTGAAGATAAACCTAAGCGTGTTGGGGCTCGTAAGATGAGTAAGTTAGGTAATAATCAATTAGCCAACCACATTATCGCATGGTTTTTTTTACTTACTCTGTCTTTTCTTGGCTGTTATTACCTGATCAGCCATGCAGTTTATATCAGCAGCCTACGAACACAAGCAAGTAGCATCGCGGATATGGTCACTCATATCGGTCATTGGGCAGGTCAGTTTAAAGGAGGTATTTGGGTTAAATCAGGTGTTCGGGAACACTTTAACCCACAAGACTATCTAGAGAAAAAAACCTATGTCACCGAGCAACAAAAGGATGATAAAAAAAGAACCATCATTGACCATTACCACTTAAAAAATCCATCCCTCATTCAGAGGGAGGTATCTGATATTACATTACAAAACAATGCAAATGTTATATTCCGTATTACCTCTGACAATTTTCTAAACCCTCACAATGCACCTAATAGATTTGAGCAAACCGCAATAGCATTAATTAAAGACGAGTTCCATAGACATGAATATTATCAAAAAACCTACAATCGTTTTCTATATGCACGGGAGATTACTGCAGAAAAATCCTGCTTAAGCTGCCATGGAGACCCCAAAAATGCGCCTAAAAAGTTACAAGAACTTTACCCTGGAGACAGCGGCTTTAACTACGAACAAGGGCGTTTAGCGGGAATTGTCAGTGTTTCATTACCTTATGATAGTGGGATACTCACACTACTGAAAAGCATTAATCTTTACTCATTATTAGCTATAGGGTTGTTTTTTATCCTGTTAATTTGTTTTATTTCCTATATTCTTATCTTCGTAGTCAGCCCCATCAAAAAAATAACCACAGAAGCATCAAAAGCGATCCAAACTATTCATCAAGATAGAGAAGAAAGCATAACTTTATTTCACACAGAATATAAATCCAGCACCGAAATAAATGATTTAAACAAGCAATTTAAGACGTTATACAGCCTTGTCCAAGACTTAAAAAAATTTATCAAAATGCATGATTTTTAGGCAGTGGGGCAGGAACTGAAGAAGTGAAGTCCAAAATACAACAAGGGGCTATTAAGCCCCTTTATTACTACTTTAGCGGCGGCATCGTTTTCGGGTACTGAAAAACAGGCAGGCTAGGGTAAAACTAAACAGTGCAATAATTGAAGGCTCATGCACACTGATTAACCTTACAATATAGTTTCCATTCATGGTACCAGAGGACCAGGTATTATCGATATTAAGTACCAAGTTATTACCACTTGGAGGTATTGGCGGTATTACGGTATCTGTCGAATCAAAGTTTAGTACAGATAAATTTGGGTTGGTTAAATTAATAAATACCATGGCAGCTGTTATATTATCAACCGGAGTATGAATACCAGGCACGCCTTCCATATCAAAAATAGCCCAATCAATTAATGACTGAAATCCAGTACCATAGTTTGGATCCATATCATCCACTGTGAACATACCGAACAACACCATGGGATTAACCGTATCTTCTACTTGAAATGAAACCAATGCACTATGCCCTTTGGTAGGGAGAAGCACGATCATCGACATTAACGAGCAAATAAAAACTAACTGCCTAACTGATGTGAATGTTTTCATACAAGCCTACCTTTTGCTGGTTTTTTTGAATCCGTTACCTCTAATAAGGCAAGTGCTGTACCAACGCTTATTAATCAGTCACTTATAGATTTTTACCAGCTAACCCAGCAGGTTTTGTATAAAAACACAACAGCTATTTCGAGATTATTTCTATTTTATTGATGAATTTCTTACGTTTTTTCATTAAAACAATTATTCGTTAAGCAATGATATCGTTTGGCCCATAGCACTACTACGTTCTGCCAGTTGAATAATTTTAATGACTGCCAACGCCTGTTCGACTGTTACAGCAACTGTTTTACTCTCCATAATAGCCTGGGCAATATTTCTAAAATAGTGCTGATAGCCGCCTAACAGGGTTGGGTAAATAGTTTCTTTTTCTTCCTGAAACAACATACCATGCTTTGCGTCTAACTCTCTTGCCCAGCTTTCACTAGCAGGCCCTCCACCCTGTTTTAGCTGATCCTCTTGCGGGTCTAAACCATATTTAACAAAACTGCCTTTAGTGCCTTCCACTTGAAAGCGTAAGCCAGGACCTGCAGAAAACGGGCTGGAACGAAGTACTACTTCATGATTGGGATAATGCAACTGCACATGAAAATAATCCGTCACCTGTGAGTTTTCTCTGAGCGCACGACAACAAGCAGTGATTGCTTTTGGCCAGCCAAATAAACATAATGCCTGATCAACCAAGTGAGAACCCAAGTCATACCAAATACCAGTACCCTCACCTGCCTGCTCACGCCAGCGTTGTCGAACTGTCGGTCGAAACCGGTCAAAGTGAGATTCAAATAAACGAATTTCACCCAGTGCTTTTGTTTCAATTAAATGGTTAATGGTTAAAAAATCCCCATCCCAACGGCGGTTATGATAGGTCGACAGTACTAGTCCTTTTTCTTTCGCCAACGCAATCAACTCTTCTCCCTGCGCTACCTGAGTAACAAATGGCTTTTCCACAATCACATGTTTGCCATTGGCTAGGGCTAATTTGGCTAAGTCATAATGGGTATCATTAGGTGAAGTAATAATTACCAGTTCTGTCGTATTGTCTTTTATTAATTGTTCAGCCGTATCATAAACCTGGATGCCTGGGTTGTCGGCTAATACTTGTTCGCTTTTACTCGAACTGATTGCAGTCAGCTCAAATTCATTCAAATGCTTAATAAAGGGTAAATGAAAGGTCTGAGCGGAGAAACCATAACCAATAATACCTGTTTTTATCATCTATAAAACCTTAACAGCTCGTGATTTTTTGACAACAAATAACCTTTGCAATATTAAAAGCTGTATTTTCAATATTCTGTTCAGCATTTGTTAACGCATCAGTTAAATTCATGACCCCTGGTACGACACTAAAGACTGCATCAATCCCTTGTTGATAAACGGCTTGGTAGTTATCTCCCAAACTCCCGGCTAATGCAATGACACTACAGTTATACTGTTTAGCCAATTTAGCAATACCTATAGGCGTTTTACCGTGAATGGTTTGACCATCTATTTTACCCTCACCCGTAATTACCAAGTCTGTATCAGCTAAATAATTTTCTAACTTAATAGCATCTAATACGATATTAATACCGCTTTGCAATTGGGCAGGTAAACCCGCTAATAAGGCAAAGCCTAAACCACCTGCGGCACCAGCACCAGGCACAACAGCCATCTCTTGTTGTAAGGTTTGCTCCACAGCCGTTGCATAATGACTTAAATGATTTTCCAGCCGTTGTAGCATCGTTACATCAGCCCCTTTTTGGGGACCATAAGTATAAGTAGCCCCGTTGGGACCTAATAACGGGTTATCCACATCACAGGCAACTTTACATACAACACTTTGCAACCGGCTATCTAAATGGCTAAGATCCACCTGTTGCAGATCGGCCAACCCTTCAGCCCCTAAAGCGACCACATCTCCTGCTTTATTTAATAAGCGGGCCCCTAAAGCCTGTAACATCCCAGCGCCCCCATCATTGGTGGCACTACCACCTAAACCGATAACCAGCTTTTTAGCACCTGCATTCAGTGCTTCAATAATCAGCTCTCCGATGCCATAACTCGTTGCTTTTAGCGGGTTACGTTGCTTAGCCGGTACTTTCGCCAACCCCACTGCCTCAGCTACCTCAATCACCGCCGTCACCCCATCACCTAATAACCCCCAGCAAGCATCAGTGGGCTCTCCCATTGGTCCAGTTATACGACAGCTAAATTTATTGCCATTGGTACCCGCCACCATTGCATCAACCGTTCCTTCCCCGCCATCTGCTACTGGTAGTTTAATTAATTCAGCATCAGGCAATACCTGTTTAACACCTCGCGCAATCGCCTCCGCCACTTCAATACTGGAGAGGCTTTCTTTAAAGGAATCAGGTGCAATGACAATTTTCATTGGTTATTCCATAGCAACACTAAATTTATTTTATGATCCACCACTAAAGCTATTCTCCCCCTTTGGAGGCTGTCGCAAAAGTTGTTCCCCCCTTTTTCAAAGGGGGAAGTTGGATTGTGCTATCGTTCTAATGCCCCTGTTTTTGACAACAGTTTTAGAACACCCTACCACTCCATATTTCACCAGCTCTTGAGTGCCCTTCATATACCTAAAAACACTAGTCGTACAACCCATATACAGCCTTCAACTGATTTATCCGCCTCACCGCTAACTCAGGATCTCTTAATACACCCGCTTGGTCCGCTAACCGAAATACCTCCGCATAATGTACTAAAGAACGAGCCGATTGCATCCCCCCTGCCATGGAAAAATGGGACTGATGGCCATTTAGCCAAGCAATAAATACTACTCCCGCTTTATAGTACTGAGTTGGCGTTTCAAATATTTTCCGAGATAAAGCAACGGTTGGGTTCATTAAACGAAAATAGTCGGCAATATCCCCTTCAGCCAACTTCGCTAAAGCCTGTGCAGCAACTGGCGCAATGGGATCAAAAATACCCAACAAACCATGGGAAAAATCTTCACCATCACCAGCGATCAATTCTGGGTAATTAAAATCATCTCCGGTAAACATTTTCACTGTTTGCGGTAAGCGCTTGCGTAATGCCACTTCATACTCAGTGGCAAGCAAAGAAATTTTAATTCCCGCTAACTTTCGCTGATTTTCATTAATAATCGTTTCTACAGTTGCCATTGCCTGCCAAATATCCGTACTACCCCAATAACCGGTAAGTTGAGGGTCAAACATATCCCCCAGCCAATGCAAAATAACTGGATAACGACAGCCCTGAATCAGTTCAGCATAAAGCCCTATATATTCATCCGGGCTTGTAGCCACTTTTGCCAACGCTCGGGAAGCCATTAAAATCACCCTGCCACCCACAGCCTCAATAGCCTCTATCTGTTCAATATAGGCTTTACGTACGTCATCTAGGGTATAATTAATGTGTTCATTAAGCTGATCCGTACCTGCACCAGCAGCTAAATCAGCCCCAGGAATAGCCTTTGCCAATGAAATACTTCGCTTAATTAATTCGAGCGCTGTTGGCCAATCCACCCCCATCCCCCGTTGCGCCGTATCCATAGCTTCAGCCACTTTAAAACCCTGTCCCCATAAATACTCTCGATACGCCAAAGTTGTATCCCAGTCCACAGCCGGAATACCTTGCCATGGATGCCGCTCTTGAAACGGATCAACCACCAGATGAGCCGCCGCATAAAGGGTCCGGTTCAAGGGAATTGTTGGCTTGACATCAACAAATCCTTCAGCCAGCAAATTGTAACGTTCCAATTTATTATCAGCAGTTGGCAGGTTAACAGAGAGAAGCATGGGCTGGCCTCCTGGTAATTATATTAAACCCTTAAAATACAGGATAATTAGTAGATTATGCTAGTAGTAGCGTTATTAATGAAAATTCTGAAATCACCACCTTGAGGCAGTGCACAAAGTTTGTTATTGTGATAAATTAATGGAACGTTACAATAAACGTTTAGTCGTTGCAAGTGACCGCGTTACCAGTAATAGCATTATAAAGCTGAGTGGCCGAATGAATGCTGAATATAGTTGAGAGACTGAGCGATCGAAACCATTGTGTAAAAAACAAAATCGAGAGAAAGCCTGTGACCAAAACAAGTATTACCCTTCCCGATATTGCTGCAGCAGCAGGTGTTTCTAAATCAACAGTTTCGTTAGCGCTACAGGATAGTCCCAAAATAAAGCCAGAGACCAAACGAAAAGTGCTCAAGGCTGCCAAGCAATTAGGTTATGTGTACAACCGGGCAGCAGCCAACCTACGTCGTCGTTCATCAGAAATTATTGGTATGGTCATCAATGACCTCACTAACCCATTTTTTGCTGAGCTGGCCGTTGCACTAGAGCGCAGTTTTACTGACTCAGGCTATGTGGTCATGATGGCCAATACCTCTGAAGACATGCAACAACAGGAAAAAGTGGTACGCACCTTTGCTGAACATAGTGCAGCTGGCATAGTCATCTGCCCCGTGTTTGGTACAAGTTATGAGCAACTTACCAGCCACACCATGAAAGGCTTGCCCATTGTGAGTGTTATGCGTCCAATCGAAGGCAATGCGTGTGACTTTATCAGCCCTGACAATATTGCCGGCAGCCAAGCCGTTACCGCCCATTTACTCGTACAAGGCTTTACACGGCTGGCTTTTCTAGGCGGCATAGACAACACCCCCGTTTATGAAAGCCGCCTGGCTGGCTTTAAAGCAGCTGTAAGTAAAGCGGGTATAGCCATGGAAACATGTGAAATACTGCCCTGCCCCCCTACCCGAGAAGCGGCCGCCAAATTGATTATAGAGCGAGCCAAACAAGGTCCATTACCCGAAGCCATTGTTTGTTACAGTGATGTTATTGCATTTGGGGTCACTTTTGGCCTTGACCGCTCTGGGTTTAAGGCAGGAAAAGATGTTGCCGTCACTGGCTTTGATGATATCCAAGGCTGCAATGTCTTTAGTCCTTCCTTAACCAGCGTCCATATTTATACGGATCAATTGGCAAAGTTAGCGGCAGAGAGTTTAATCAGCCGCTTAAAAGACCCAGAGCGCCCTATTTCCAACCAAACCGTAATGCCGAAAGTGATGGTAAGGGAGTCATCTATACTTAACAAATAAGTAGCTATAAGTGACTTACAAATAAAATATCAACCATAAAAAATGGTTGATATTTATTATTTCGCCAAACGAGCCAAACCACCATTGGCTATAATCTCGCTTCAAGGGTGACATTATTAAAGGAACTCTTAGCATCTACATTAATATAATAATAAGTGCCTTTTGAGGGATTATTAATTATCAACTGCTCATTATTACCTGTGTTAGCTGAACCATACTCATACTGTTGTTCATAAGGCCAAGCGTTAGCACTTACATACAAATCCGCATCGCCACTTCCACCCTTTAAATTAATAGATAATTGTTCTCCCTGGTAATCCTCCGGAATGTAAATATAAAACCACTCAGAGTCATATGAAGATATTTCAATTGGAGTACAAGCTTGCAACTCTTCTCGGCTTTGAGTGAGCTTAAGATATTCACTAGTACATTGACCACTTACATTATTATAATCGCTTGCTCTTTCTTGACGACTCCTATCGTTACTTAATTGAAAGTTCTCTATCTGAAGCAGTAAAGACTCACTTCTATTTGATTTTACAGGGATAATATCATCGGCGCCAAATAAGTTTGTAAACGAGGTTAAGGTCTGATAGTACTTAGAGTTTCTTCTTGACGGAGCTTTAAGAGAAAGCTCACTGTAGCGATGAGCTAATACATTATCATTTAGTTCATTAACCAGCTGGTCTTTTTCATTCCATTTCCAGCGCTGGCTTAAATTTGCATTACAGTTAACTAATTTAGCTAAATTCTTACCATCTAAACATTTAGATTCATTAATGACACTTACATATTGACCTAAATTGTTATAAATAAAAGACTGCCCCCTGGCATCAGCACCCGATAATTCACACGCTGCAATCGAAAGCCCAAAGTCGGACTCATTATAATTAATACATTGATTATTAAACCCTCTTAATTGCAGATTAACTGGGTATCCACCAGTAAAAACAGGGGCATTCCAATCAACATCAAATGTTTCTTTTACATCAATTATTTTATCCTTAACTTCTACAGGCTTATATGAAACATGTGCTCCAACCACATAATAGTGTCTATAAGCCGATGCATATACCGCCCGCATTTGAACAGATGAAACTAACTCAAAAGTCGTACTGCCCGTTTCATTCGAAGAGGCTTTATAAATCACATCAAAGCTTGGCGTAAAATTCGAGTACCCTACTGGACGAATTCGGTTTTTATCTATTGGATATGCTACATTTAAAATTGAGTCAGTATAATCATCAAATAGAGACTCAGGGGTAGCATATTGCTCTCTTTCCCACCTAAAGTTTACTTCCCGATTACTTGGATTTGCTTTATTTACTCTATAGTCTTGCGTATCATATATTAACGTGCGGGTTTGCGTATATTTATAGGAACCTTCAAGCTTAAGTTTTGGATCACTTGGTGTTCCCTCTACACCACCACTTACGCCTATCTCAAAGCCTGATAACTCTCTATTTTGAAAGTTTGAGTTGATATTTGTATTAGGAACAGTTTTTAAAATAACAGCCTTGTCATTAGAAGCTTTAATATTGAAGTTATAGTTTTGAGCAAATACGTCTGTACTCCAATCATAGTAAAACCCATCAAATACAGTATAGTCAGCTTTATGCTCTCTATGGTCTAACTGATCATTTAAATGAATACCAGCCCCACTACCATCTGCAGAAATTCTAACAATCTTTGCATCTGGAGTACCAGTGCCAAAGGCACCTATACTCAATGAGCGCTGCAGTGTAACCAAATAAGTAAGGGAAATATTAGCATCATCACAAAATTTTTCTGTGCCCCTATTAAATAGATGAGAACTTGGAAAAGTACACTCTTGTTTACTTATTGGTCGATCAATATCAATATAAAAAGAGACTTGTGGATGAGTTTCCTGCCTACTCTGTAAATTAGAGGATGTCACACCTGAGGATAACCGGCTTGAGCTAATGACTCTTATTTTATTTGACGTTTTATTTGACGTTTTATTTGACGTTTTATTTGATGTTTTTTTTAATAAGCTGAAAAAAGCTTTTCCTCCATTATCACTACTGAAAGGAGTATACTTTAACTTGTTGTTATAATTTGAAATAAAAAAACATATCCTTATCGAATGCTATACCAAAAACCGACTTAATATCTTCCTTTATTGTTTTATTGCTTTGATAAAGCCTAGATTCAGATGTATCAATAAGGTATACTTTATTATTTTCAATAATATCTCTTTTTATAAAGGAAAAAGTAGACTTATTTGCAAGATTCCTATTCTTTAATCTTGCATAGTTTATATAATTAATATTGTCGGCACTGCTTAAGCTTTCATCACCAAACTCACTAATTAACGATTGTGTTGTCTTTGATATGTTTTCCCAACCAACATCTTGGGTATTAGCATAAACAGGCAATACAAAACCAATAAGACTATAGTAAAGTGCTATTCTAGATACTCTCATTATTATATTCCTTATTTTGTTGCTATTATTTTGCTGTATAAGTAAGTAGTGCTACATATCTCTCATTTTAGGGGTTTTCCTCTATTAACAGTTAAACATAGACACCTATTCCATCATCAAAAGAAAAATTAATACAACAAAAGTAACGAGACCATTCAATAAAATAACTGTCAATAGAATAAACACTTTACTAGTTACCACTACCAATACAATGTAGTGAGACGAGCTAACCTGCTTTTACTTAAAACAAACCACATTTCACGAACAAACAAATACCCGACAACGTATTATTTGTTTTTTTCGGAATAAATAGAGGACAAACATTGTTAACTTAAAAGGCATCATTTCGACCATTAAAAATAGTCCTTTTAACCCCATAAAAACAGACAATAAACCCGTTTAAAAAACTTACAAACCACCAAACAAATATCAACCTATTCAATCTCGCAGATCAAACATTATTTTTTCCACTCACTACAGTTAAGGCATCTCTCAAAAATTCTTACAATCTTTAAAAAATCAACCAAAACTGATTTAAGCGTAAAAACCAAGCTTTTTTCAGCAGCACCACCTCCTTCATACAAGAATTTTTTTATTTACCATTATCTTCTTACTTAAAAAAATCATTATTTTTTATTAGTGGCTCACTTATTGCTAAAAACCAATTTCTATAAAAAACATACGAGGCTTTTCAATATGAACAACCAAGTTTATTCAACATTTGTCGTTAAAGTCGCTTCATTTATGGCGTTTCTTATCCTTCAGTTTTTTGCACTTAACTCTCATGCGACCATTATTACGAAACAGCTCAGCTTAGATGGTAACCAAGAGGTAGGCACACAAGGCGACCCAGATGGGAAAGCATTTGGATCAATCTCATTTAATGACGTTACCGGTGAAATTTCTTGGGATATTCAGTATTTTGATATTGCTGACCCTACCGCAATGCATATCCATGGTCCAAATGGCGGTGTAGGAAAAAATGCCGACATACTGATTGGCTTGGGTGTAAATACAACAGGGGGCAAAGGTACTTTAATCGACTCATTAATAGCTGAGATAAAAGATGTCACACTAATTCTTAGTCACCCAACAGAGTTTTATGTCAATATCCATAATAAGGAATTTCCTGCTGGCGCGATTAGGGGGCAAGTAGAGGTAGCGGTTCCTTTACCTGCTACTTTTTTACTACTGATATTAGGTCTTTTAAGCTTATACTCTTCGCGAATGATTTTTAGGCTTTGTTACCGTCGCTCTTCACCCCAGTCATTTAGTTTATCTAAACTCCTGGGGCTTCATCGCTCGGTGGCCTCGCCTAAATAACCCTTCGCTGTGAGTCTATACCGCTTTTTCTTTACACCTAAAAATGATTCGCAAGCGGTATAGGTGTCGTTAAAACCAGAAAACCTGCTTAAAACAGCAGCAAAAATAGCCCGAATATTTCATCAGAAATATTCGGGCTAAACTAAGACATTAGCTATAAAAATATAAAATACTACTATTCTGTCTTATACTTTTTGCTAACACTTATTTTTTCTTCAAAATTAACGCTGCACCTTTCTCTGCAATCATAATCGTTGCTGCATTAGTATTGGCACTGACTACCCGCGGCATTACCGAGGAATCCATAACCCGCAGCCCTTCTATTCCTCTCACCCGTAAATCTGGTCCCACGACACTCCACTCGTCGTTTACTGCTCCCATTTTACAAGCCCCTACAGGGTGATAATCGGTTTTTGAAAATTGCTTGGCATATTCCATAATTTGCTGGTCGGTTTTCGCATCAGCCCCAGGCATTGCCTCACCTTTAATAAATGGTCGAAATGCTGGTTGCGCCATAATTTCCCTGGCCAATTTAAAACCTTCGACAGACAACCTTCTGTCGTATTCTTCTGCCCAATAATTAGGGTCAATTAATGGTGTATCCGTAAAGGTTGCAGAGCGTAACCGCACTGTACCCCGACTTTTTGGACGTAATAATGCTGAGTTTAAAGTGACCCCATTACGAATTTGTTTTAACCCATGCTCTAACCCTGAACCGGGTAAAAAGTGAAACTGAATATCCGGCGACCGTGATGCTTTATCTGCATACCAAAACCCGCCGCCATCACATAAATTTGAAGCCACTGGCCCGGTTTTAAACAGTAAATATTGCAGCCCAGCCCATAGGTTCATATACCAGGGTTTATAGCGATCAAAGCTGTAATCACCACTACACTCACTGACTACAAACACATCCATATGATCATGAAAATTTTCACCCACCCCTGGCAAATCATGCACAACATCCACGCCGACATTTTCTAAATGATTTGCTGGACCAATACCTGATAACAGCAATAGTTTGGGTGAGCCTACAGCCCCTGAAGCCACTAACACTTCTTGCTGAGCCCTGACAGAATACAGCTGATTATTACCCCGCTGAACATACTGAATCCCTACAGCCCGATTATTTTCTATGAGTATTTTCTTAACAGTCGCCTTGGTAATAATGGTGAGGTTCGGCCGTTTTAAAACAGGCTTTATATAAGCCGCAGCAGCACTACAGCGTTTACCCGCTCGATTCGTTAGCTGGTAATAGCCAAAGCCTTCCTGTACCGCGCCATTAAAATCAGCTGAAAAAGAAAACCCTGCTTCCTGGGCAGCCCGCACAAACGTACTGGTTAACGGGTGTGGGACAGGGTCCGATACTTTTAACGGCCCACCGACGCCATGAAATCGATTAACCAAACGAATATTATCTTCGGCCTTTCGAAAATACGGCAGCACTTCATCAAAAGACCAACCCTCACAGCCATCCTCAGTAGCCCACTCATCATAATCACTAGGATGGCCACGGGTATACACCTGAGCATTAATCGAACTGCCCCCACCTAGCACCCGGCCTTGGGGATACCACATTTCACGGTTATTCAGATGTTGCTGAGGCACCGTGGAATAGCCCCATGTGGCGGCTTCCCCCGTGAGTTTGGCAAACCCAGCAGGCATATGGATAAATGGGTGGTAATCCGTATTACCAGATTCTAGTAGTAATACCGAAACATCAGGATTGGCAGTTAACCGATTAGCCAGCACACAACCCGCCGGCCCTCCGCCCGTAATTATGTAATCGTACATCTTGTTCAAAACCTAAAGCCTGTTAATCGATAACCCACCATCTAATTCAATGGCACTCCCACTGGCAAATGCCATCTCCCCCCTAGCAAATGGCACCACCGCCCGGCCAATATCATCCGGCACTCCCCAACGCTGTGCAGGCACCAAACCATCCGCTATTCGCTGGTCATAATGGCTCGCAACGCCCGCTGTCATACCGGTTTTAATAATGCCTGGCCGCAGCTCAAAAACTCCAATATTGTCACTAGCTAATCGCAATGCCAGGGTTTTATTCAGCATCGCTAACGCCGCCTTAGACATACAGTAATCCGCTCGCTCCGGTGATGCCATCAGTGCACTAACTGATGAAATACTGATAATCGAACGGTAAAACTCACTAGAGGCTTCCAACATCCACTTAGCAACCGCTTGGGATAAAAATAACGTACCCCGCACATTAACCCCCATGACCTGATCAAAAGACTCTGTAGTTAGCTCCAGTAAATCACCCCGGCTGAGCGAGCTAATACCTGCATTGTTTACCAGACAATCCAGCCCTCCTCCCCAGTTAATAACCCCTTCTAGTAAGTCATGGTGACTATTCAAGTCCGCAAGATCACTGGGAAAATAGCGTGCTCGGCTGCCTACCGCTTCGCAAGCAGCAATCAGCGCTTCACAGCGATCATTGGCATTACGCGCAGTAAACGCCACGGCAAATCCAGCCTTGGCTAAATGCTCAACAATGGCTTGACCAATCCCTTGGCGGCCACCCGTTACTAGCGCCACAGGCTGCTTTGTCATTTTCATCAGTGTATCTCCGTCAGCTTAATATGCTCAGCCACTCGAATAGCCTGAGCCGCAATAGTCAATGCCGGATTCACGGCAGCAGCGCTAGGGAAAAAAGAAGCATCTACCACAAACAAATTGTCATGGTCATAGGCTCGACAATAGGGATCTAAAGGTGCAGTGGCCGGATCATTGCCCATTCGAACCGTGCCACATTGATGGGAAGGAGTACGTCGATCAAAGGCTTTGGTTAATACAATGGGGAACCCCACCGCTCGCATTAATTGTTTGGTTTTTTTCACTAGCTGCTGGTGAGCAGAAAGATTGCTTTGCTGCCAGTCCAATATAATTTGACCATTACTACTCACCCGTACTTGGCTATTCGGTTGAGGCAAATCCTCACTCATCACATACCAATCCACAGAGTGCCGCGCGAGCCAATCCAAAGCCGATTTCGGCATACATGGCATTTGAGCTTTCAACATGGTTCCATCAATTTTGCCCAGCAACTGAATATTCCCCAGCGGCTGGCTGCCATTACCATCAGATAAGTAAAAATCATTGATACCCAGGGTTTTCTGATAGACAGAATGATTGGCCTCCAGGGGATTAACAGCCATTAAAGCCGTGCAATTATGATTCATAAAATTGCGCCCTACTTGTCCAGAGCGATTGGCCAACCCCTCTGGAAACTGTTGATCAGCAGAACGCAATAAAATAGCCGCTGAATTTACCGCACCAGCGGCCAACACAAACAACCGGGCAGAGAAATGTTTATTCACTCCCCCCTGACACACCTCAACAGATTGGATTTGCTTACCATCAGCCTCGGTATGCAACCTGGTTACGGTCGTATCAGTTAGCAGACTAATGTTAGGATGGTCTAATATCGATTGTAATGCGGCAGATTCTGCATCCAACTTGCCTGGATTAGTGCCAGGAAAGGCATCCCAGGGGGTTTGCCCCAACGCCAACCAAGCATCGATATCAATGGCTAACGGCAAACTGAATGGCTTAGCACCAACTTGTTCAAGCTGACTGCGCAGCTTGGCAATGGCTGGCTCATCTGGAATAGCAGCCTCAACATAGCCTTTTACACCCGGTGGTTCACAACTGTCTTGCCCTGCCACCCCTTTGACTTGATACAGCGTTTCAGCTTGTTGGTAGTAAGGTGCCAACGTTTCGTAAGCAAAGGGCCATGCAGGTGAAACCCCTTCATCAAATACCAGCTCGCCAAAATCCTCCTGACGAAAGCGCAGCATGACGCCCCCATAAAACTTAGAGTTTCCACCTACATTGTAATAATTACCGGGGTTAAAGGGTTTACCTGTGCCATCCAACCATTGTTCATCAGGTCGATACACGCCCTCAACAAATATTGCCTTACTATCACGAGCCTGAGCTGAATGAGTTAAGGGCGTACCCCGCTCAATTAACAGAATGTTTAAGCCTGTGTCTGCAAGCTGATTTAATAGGGTTGCGCCACCAATTCCGGAGCCAACAATAATCAGGTCATACTGTTTGTCTGATAAGCCTGCTTTTTTCATTGAATACGCACCCCTGAGGCTGGATCAAATGCCACCATCCGCGACACATCAAAGGCAAACGGTGCAACCCCTTTCGCCTTTGCCTGAGCACGATTACGCATCCGTCCAACCACTTCTTTACCTCCCATTTCAGTCACCACATACATATCAGCACCCGTGGGCTCGGTCAGTTTTACCTGCAATTCAGCTTCATGAATAATGCCTTCAGCGCGGTTAGCACTTTCTGGGTCAGTAATGGTTTCAGGCCGAAGCCCTAACGTAATGTCTTTTCCTAAATAATTAGCAATTGCTTGCTGATCCCGATGGACAGGTAAGCAAAGTGGCGTATTTTTACCTTGTTCACTGTTGATGTTCACAGCGACACTGAGCTGATCACCAATACAAACTACTTTACCTGACAATAAATTCATGGCAGGTGATCCCATAAAGCTCGCGACAAAGGTATTAGCAGGGTTTTCATAAATGGTTTCCGGGGTACCAAACTGTTGTACAACACCGGCATTCATCACTGCAATTTTGCTAGCCAAAGTCATGGCTTCAATTTGGTCATGGGTAACATAGACAATGGTGGCACCCAACCGTTGGTGCAACAATTTAATTTCAGTCCGCATATCCACCCGCAATTTGGCATCTAAATTCGACAACGGCTCATCAAATAAAAATAATTGTGGTTCTCTCACCAAAGCACGCCCCATAGCAACCCGTTGGCGTTGCCCCCCCGATAATTGCGCGGGTTTACGATCTAATAAATTATCAATTTGTAATAGCTTCGCTACTTGGTTAATGGCCTGTTCTTGCTCAGGTTTTGCTACCTTACGCATTTCCAACCCAAAACGAATATTGTTAGCTACCGTCATATTGGGATAAAGCGCATAGGACTGGAATACCATAGCAATATCTCGCTTGGAAGGATGTACCCCATTTATTTTTTGGTTATTTAAGTGAATTTCGCCTTCTGTAATATCTTCTAATCCTGCAATCATATTGAGTAAAGTAGATTTGCCACAGCCAGAAGGTCCTACTAAAACTAAAAAATCGCCTTTATCGATACTGATATTGATTTGTTTAAGTACTTCAACATCATGGTAATGTTTGATGACATTGTTGATTATTAAAAAACGCATTGGTTTTATCCTTTTATTATCCTTTTACTGAACCGGCCATCAAACCCCGAACAAAGTAACGTCCACCTACCACATACACGAGTAATGTCGGGAGTGCAGCAATAATCGCTGCTGCCATATGGACGTTATACTCTTTTACCCCAGTGGAACTATTGACCAAATTATTCAATGCCACCGTCATTGGTGCTGCTTCACCAGAAGCAAATGAAGCCCCAAAAATAAAATCATTCCAAATATTGGTAAACTGCCAAATAATGGTTACCACAATAATAGGGGCTGAGTTAGGTAATAAAATATAACGAAAAATCTTAAAGAAGCCTGCCCCATCCATCACCGCGGCACGAATTAACTCATTGGGAAATGCCTCATAAAAATTACGGAAAAATAACGTTGTAAAACCTAAGCCGTATATAACATGCACAAGCACTAAACCTGAAGTACTATTCGCTAAGCCTAACCAACCCAATACCTGAGACATCGGCAACAACACAATTTGAAAAGGAATAAAACAGGCAAATAGCATCAAACCAAAAATAATCTGGTGCCCTTTGAAACGCCATTTAGTTAAGACATAGCCATTTAATGCACCTAAAAGAGTTGAGATGAGTACAGCAGGCGCCACCATTTTGAGGCTATTCCAAAAATAGCCATTGATACCACCACAATCTAAGCCTAAACAGGCAGACTGCCAGGCTTTCAACCAAGGCTCAAAGGTAATCTCCAAAGGCAACGCCATCATATTGCCAGTACGTACTTCATCCAATGATTTTAACGACGTGACTACCATGACAAACAATGGTGCTAAATAAATAACTGCCATGATAATCAGCACACTGTAAATTAAGGCACGCCACAATAGGGCTGTATTTAAACCATGTTGTTGGGAGTTATCGCTCATTTTTTGCTCCCTTTTAATTCTGAATATAAATAAGGCACGATAATCGCTGCCACTGTAATTAACATAAATACCGCACTACTGGCCCCTACGCCAATTTGGTTGCGGGTAAACGAATAGGAATACATAAAAGTCGCTGGTAAAGCAGTAGCATTACCAGGCCCACCTCCTGTTAACGCTATTACCAAATCAAAACTTTTAATGGCTAAATGCACCAACACAATCAGTGCACTCATAAAAACCGGCCCTAACTGTGGGATAATAATGCGTGTGTATATTTTCCAGGTGGGTGCTCCATCAATCTGCGCGGCATGCAATATTTCACTATCAATTCCCCTCAGTCCAGCTAAGAACATGGCCATGACAAATCCCGATGCTTGCCATACCCCTGCAATGACGACCGTATAAATCGCCATATCAGGATCAATTAACCAGTTAAATTCGAACTTCTCAAAACCCCATTCTTGCATAGTGCGTTCTAACCCCAACCCTGGGTTTAAAAACCATTTCCAGGCTGTACCAGTGACAATAAAACTAAGCGCCATCGGGTATAAATACAGTGTACGTAATCCACCTTCTAAACGGATTTTTTGATCTAATAAAATTGCTAGCAATAATCCAATCACCAAGCATAAAACAATATATAAAACCCCGAAAATAAATAAATTATCCAGAGCGGTTTGCCAGGTCAGGGTATTCCAGAGCCGTTCCCATTGCTCCCACCCAGCCCACTCATAATTAGGTAACATGCGGGAAGCACTGAAAGATAAATAAACCGTCCAAATAATAAAACCATACACAAAGAGTAGTATGATGCTAAAAGACGGTGCTAATACCAGTTTTGGCAGCTGTGTTTGTAACCAGGCAATGGTTTTATCAGCAGGTTTGGGGTTGTTTGAATTTTTCATATTATTAAAAATCCCACTCCTAATAATGCTTTTCTTTTCTAACAGTACTTTTTAGCGCCCACTCCCTTTGCAGGTTGTCGCAAAAAGCTAGCGGATATGGGGTAACAGGGTGTTCTGTAGCTAAGGCATGGATGCCTTTTTAACTCTTGATGGGCCAGGGATGGCACTTCAAGAGTGGCGGAAGAATATCCTGTTATTCCATATCGGACACTAACCCTTTTTTCTATACCCTTTTGCAACAGCCTCTCTGATAACAGGGAGATTTAAATCTTCCATAATTTTTGAACCCTCCCAGTCTTATTTGTATGTAAAAATCCCCCTCAATCCCCCTTTTCAAAGGGGGAGGTTGGATTGTGCCATACTTCTAATCTCCCTATTTCCGACAGCAGCTCCAGAACACCCAGTTACTCCTTATTCTCAACATTTGCGACAACCTAAAAAGAAAGAGCCAGTCATTGATATAAATAAACTCTATTACTTTTTTATTAATTAAAGGATTCTCTAAAAGCATTGTTTTATAGAAGGTCCTTTAAGAGGCATTTTTAACTGATGAAACCAGTGCCTTAACCGCTTCTTCCGAAGAAAACTCTCCATTAAAATGGGCAGTAATCACATCATAAAAAGCACTTTTTATTGCCGCTGGCGCTGCATGTCCATGGGCTAAACTTCCCACTAAACTGTTTTTATTAACGGCTTCTTTTAAATCAGCAATGGCTTTTTTACCACAATCATCGAAGCGCTCATCGGAAATATCCGTCCGAGCAGGGGCAGAGCCTTTGACTTTATTAAAATTAATTTGAAACTCTGGTGAAAGTACCGCTTTTGCCATTTGTTGTTGGGCTGGCTGGTGCGCTTTATCCACTTTGAACATGGTAAATTGATCAGCATTAAAGGTGATTGCACCTTGACTGCCGGGCGTTCTAAAACAAACAAAGTCTTTACCCGGTTGCTTGCCTGCACTCAGAAACTCACCTTTGGCCCAATCTCCCATCATTTGAAAGGCCGCTTTACCCTTAATCACCATAGCTGACGCTAAATTCCAATCTCGGCCAGGGTAATTTTTATCAACAAACCCCCGTAACTGAGCCATACGATCGAAAACCCGTTTCATGGTGTCTGAGCTAAGTGCTGCTGGGTCAAGTTCAATTAATGCTTTTCGATAAAAGTCGACTCCTCCTGTCGCTAACACCACCCCATCAAATACCGTTGCATCCTGCCAGGCTTGGCCACCATGGGCTAACGCCACATAACCAGCCTTTTTAGCCTTTTCCATTGCTAAAATTAGATCGTTCCAATTTTTTGGCACACCAACGCCAATTTTGTCCAGTACCGCCTTATTCCCCCACACCCAGTTAGTCGAATGAACATTTACTGGCACTGAAATCCATTTACCCTGATATTTCGAAAACTGCTGTAATGCACTGGGAACCACTTTATCCCAGCCTTCTTGTTTGGCTACTTGATTTAAATTGGCCACCACACCTTGATCACCCCAGTCCTGGATATCAAACCCCAACATTTGCACCGCAGTAGGCGACTGCCCTGATAATACCCGAGCCCGTAATACGGTCATGGCATTACTGCCACCACCGCCAGCGACTGGTGTATCCTTCCAACCAACGCCCTGTTTAGCCAAAGACTGTTTTAGCTCACCCAGCGCCTTCGCTTCACCTCCTGAAGTCCACCAGTGCATCACTTCCACATCGGCCGCTTGAGCACTACTGATTAAGGCAACTGATAACGCTAACCCACTGATTGTTTTTTTAGTCATTATTTTCATCACTCACTCCTATTTGAGGAACTCGCAAAAGATGTAGCTTAACTTCCGTGTTCGATATGAAATAACAGAGCATTCTTCTGCCGATCTTGAAGGGCCCTCCTTGGCCCATCAAGATCTAAAGTGACATCCATGTCACCGCTCCAGTACACTCTATTACCTCATATCTACTAGCTTTTGCGATAACCTCATTGATATTGGTACTGCTAGATACACCTCACTCAAAGGGCTAGATAAACAAGACAGAACCTTATGAGGCATGGATGCCGATTAGAGCATCCAAGGAAGTACTCGTGGCGTGTTCTGTCTTGTTTATGTAGCCCATGAATCGCCAATTATTCCTCAGCCATTCTGCTACTACTCTTAGGCTAGATTTCTTTGTATTAACTAAATTTACTTGCCTCTACCCTAAAGCCAAATCACCCATTACCTCGGTAACCACCAACTGGTCCTTGGCCCCATATGCATTTGAATTGTTTTCAGCTCGGTAAACTCCTCTATCCCATATTTACCTAACTCCCGTCCTTGCCCACTCTCCTTATAACCACCAAACGACAGCTCTGGATAACCACTCATCCAGGTATTCAGCCAAACCGTACCCGCTTTTACTCGACGGCCAATAGCCAAACAATTATCAATATTGGCGCTCCATACCCCAGCAGACAAACCAAATAAGCAGTTATTGGCAATCTCAATAGCCTCTTCCAGATCACTAAAGGTCAATACGGATAACACTGGGCCAAAAATTTCTTCATTGGCTACAGCCATCTCCGGAGTTACATCAGTCAATACAGTGGGCGCCATATAGAAACCATCCGAGCCTTGGGCTTGCCCTCCTAAACTGACTTTGGCACCCGCTTGCTCAGCGCCTTGAATATAGTCAGTGACCTTTTGTAAGTGATCTGCAGAAATAATCGCCCCTACCTTGGTTGCTTCACATAAAGGATCTCCCACTGGTACCTGGCGACTTTTAGCAATGACCGCCTTGGTAAATTCATCAGCAATAGATTCATGGACCAAAATACGAGAGCCACTGTTACAACACTCCCCCGCATTGAAGTAAATCCCAAATACCACAGCATCCACCGCTGCTTCCCAGTCACAGTCCGGAAAGACAATCTGTGGGTTTTTCCCCCCCAGCTCCAGCGACACCTTCTTCAGTGTGCCTGCTGCTGCCGCACTGATTGCCTTGCCCACTCCGGTTGAACCGGTAAATGAGACCATATCTACCATTGGGTGGGTGGTTAAAGTTGGGCCTATTTCAGGGCCCTCTCCTACAACCATATTCACTACCCCTGCGGGCAAACCGACTGTTTGCAGAATCTCACCTAGCACTAACGTCGTTGCCGAGGTCAGCTCACTGGGTTTAACCACACAGGTACAACCAGCCGCCAACGCAAATGGCAACTTCTGACTGACAATTAACAGGGGAAAGTTCCAGGGGGTAATGATGCTCACTACCCCAATCGGTTCACGAATCACCATGGCTAGCATGTCCTGGCCCAGTTGATTGTGGCTGTCACCATGCATACTTCTCGCTGAAACCGCTGCATAACGCCAAAGCTCTGCGGCCCATGCCACTTCATCCCTCGCCTGACTAATGGGTTTGCCTGATTCCAGCACTTCCAATACGGCTAGCTCTTGTTGCCGAATCATCATCTGGTCAGCGACTTGATTCAGTAATTTAGCCCGCTCAGCCCCAGAAATAGTTGACCATGGGCCTTGTTCAAAGGCGTGCTGAGCCGCCTGAATAGCGGCTTCCGTATCCGCCACTGAGGCTTTCGCATACTCAGCAACCACTAGATCATAAGCAGGGCTTACCCTACTCAACTGACCGCCATCAGATGAGGCTTGCCATTTACCATTAATCAATAACCTGCCTTTAAATGGCTCGGTGGGAACATCAACCACTCGGTTTCCCTCAACCCAGTTGACTGCCGACAGCTGATTTAATCGCTCGCTGGATGATTGATTGAATGATTGCTGATCAGTCATTAGGACTACTCCCCTTTGAATTCCGGTTGTCGCTTGCTTCTAAATGCCGCAATGCCTTCTTGAGCATCTTGGGTATGGGCAGCCAAGCTTCCTGCCATGGCTTCTAAGATCATCGCTGTGTTATCACCCAGCCCAGCATCGACTAACTGTTTAGCCAGCTGAACAGAAATGGGGGCTCGCTGGATAATCTCAGCGGCCATTTGTCTCGCGCTGGCTAAACCTGCTCCATTGGCAACCACTTCATTAATCAGCCCAAGTTGATAGGCTCGCTCGCTACTTAGCTGGCGCCCGGTAAAAAGCATTTCTTTCATCAGGCTTGGATTGATCAATCGATTTAAACGTTGCGAACCCGACCAGCCTGGGCAAGTCGCAATACTGGCTTCTGGCAACCCAAAACAAGCAGTTGCCTCAGCAATCCGGATATCGGCAGCGAGAGCTAGTTCCAAACCTCCCCCTAACGCTGGGCCTTGAATGACGGCAATCACTGGCTGGGGTAATTGCGCTAAGCCATCAAAGATACGATGCCCCCGTTTCACCCAGGTTCGCCACATATCCAGCGGTGAATATTCCGCCCAGGCATTGATGTCTGCTCCCACACAAAACGCACGACGTCCTGTTGTATGGAGAATAACCACCCGACAGTTTTTATCCGCCTCAATGGCTTGAATGCACTGTTGTAATACCTCCAGCATTTCAACACTGAGCGCATTCAGCTTGTCAGGGCGATCGATAATGATTTCAGCTAAAAACGCTTGTTTAACCAGTCGCACTTGGCCATTCATGCTGATTCTCCTTTTCATACCCATTACCCTAACTGAAGGCCAAAAGGGGCTGGCTCGAATAAAGCGGCATCCATCAGTTGTAGATTGTCTGCCACCTTGAGCGGAAAGCCTGCCTTGGATAACACATCCCGTTCTAGATCAAGACCAGGGGCCAACTCAATCACTTCAACCCCTTCAGTGGTCAGCTGCATGACACAGCGCTCCGTTACATACAGAATTTGTTGGTCGCGCTGAATCGCCATTTTTCCTGAGAAGGTTACATGCTCAACGGCTTTAACAAACTTCTGGAAGCGGCCTTCCTGAGCAACCTGAATTTTCCCATCGCCTAACGCATACTTGGCTCCCGCAGTAAAAAAGCCGCTAAATACAATCTTTTTGGCATGAGCAGTAATATCGACAAAACCACCACAACCCGCGGTTAAATAAGGCTTGATCCCTAGCTTTGAAACGTTGACATTGCCTTGCTGATCTACCTCCATAAACGACAGAAAACTTTGATCAAAGCCGCCACCCTGGAAATAGGTAAATTGTTGAGGGCTGGGAATAATACTGTCAGCATTGGCTGCACAGCCAAATGCAAACCCCAGCAACGGTATTCCACCCACTGCACCTTGCTCGACGACCCAAGTGACCTCACCATGTAGCCCTTCTTCCAGCAATATGCGTGGTACATTGGCTGAAATACCAAAACCCAGATTCACTGCCTGCCCTGCTTTCAGCTCCTGTGCCACCCGCCGAGCAATCACTTTCTCAGGGGAAAATTCAGTATGGGTAAAACGTTCATCAGGGCGGCGAATAACACCAGAGATAGCCGGATCATAAAGGGTTTGGGTTGTTTGCAACTGTTCTGGATCGACCACTATGGCATCCACCAGATTCCCTGGAATATGCACTTGGTAAGTGGACAGGCTATTATTACTCACTACCCGCTTTACCTGAGCAATTACAACTCCCCCATTGTTTCGCACCGCTAACGCTTGCTCTAAGCCACCCAGGTAAGCCCCTTCTTGCTCAAACGACAGATTGCCTTTTTGGTCAGCGGAGGTGGCCCGAATAATGGCCACATTGGGCATAATACTGGGGAAAAATAAATACTCCTCCCCTTCAAACTGCAGTTTACGCACAATGGGGTCAGCAGCTGCCTTATCATTCATTGCTCCCCCCTGCCGATCGGGGTCAACGAAGGTATCAATACCCACCTGGGTCATTACCCCCGGTCGTTTAGCCGCAGCCTCCCGGTGCATATCAAACAAAACACCACTGGGAATATTGTATCCAGAAATATGGTTTTCGGTAATTTCCTTCCATATAGCTGGCATAGGCAAGCTAGAGGGGCCGCTGGGGTAAGAACCAGCAATGACTTTGTCCAATAAGCCTGGTTTGGCTAAGTAATCAATCCCTTTAATACCATACATATCACCCGCGGCAATCGGATGCAGTGTGGTTAACTGGGTAGGATGCTCCTCACGATCAAATCGCTCACCAATGGCTTGCAACATACGATCTGGGCAACCTAAACCACTGGAGGATGAAACGGTTACCACATCCCCGTCGTTAATCAGTTGGGCAGCTTGCTCAAATGAAATCTGTTTGGACATATTACCTATACCTACTTCTTATCTTTATTGGGCATATACCGCTGGATAGTCAATCGTGACTCGCTGCCCTTGCTCTGCAGACTGCAGCATGGCTAAGGCTATGGCTAACGACTTAAGGCCATCTTCACCGGTCACTGCGGGTTGACCATTACCAGCGATCGCTTGTGCAAATTGAGCCAAGGAATAGTGGTATAAATTATGATGTTGAATATCGAGCTGGCGCCGCCCCGTTTCAGTAATCACTTCCACGGTGCCAGCCGGTCGTTGAGTCAAAATATCACGGGCAACAATGCTGCCTTTCGTACCATGCACCTCTAAACCCGTGCCGGCATAAGGCACCATAAAAGACTCATGGGTTTGAACCAGGGCACCACTGGGCATCTGCAAAATGGTCATGGCGCCATCTTCAACCGCTGATGCCATCCCCCCTGTTTGGGCATAGGCCATCACATCCACGGGGTCTTCTGCTAATAAATAGCGAATCACATCCGCATCATGTACAGCGACATCTAGCACTACCCCACCACCGGCTTTTGGGTCATTCACCCGCCAGGTTTGTAACGGCTGAGGAAGGTGTATGGCATGAAATATCCGCACACCAATCACTTGGCCGACGGTACCCGCTGCAATCTCAGCCCGAATCGCTTGGTGGGTGGCTGCATTACGCAAATGGTGGTTGGTTGCCATGACCACACCAGCTTGTTTACAGGCTGATACCATCTCTGCCGCATCGGCTAGATTTAGAGCCAAGGGCTTTTCACAAAACACATGCTTGCCAGCCTTAGCTGCAGCCAACACCGCGGGCTTATGCTGCTCATTGGTATTAGAGATATACACCACCTCCACCGCAGGATCAGCCAGCAGGGCAGTAAAAGAATCGTAAGCATTCGCAATCTTCAAATCCTGGGCATACATTTGTGCTCGGCTAAGGCTATGACTCATAATCGCCACGACCTCATGGCCTGGCTGATGTCTAACCGCAGCCGCCATCCATTGCTTGGCAATATTACTAGTGCCAATAAATCCCCAGCCGACGGTTTTATTCATTGATGAGTTGTCAGTACTTGCCTTAACACTCATGGGGAAGTCCTCTTTTTAATCAATTGGAACGATCCAATTATCTACCCCAAAAAATTTCAACGTCAAGTACTTTTACTCTAAAAGCTATCAATGACCTCGCCTTGATGAATCTAGTTCTTTGTATTTACAGGACTTTACTTTAAAGATAAAACCTCATCCTGAATAAAAAATGCAGCCAGGATCACACTTGTATTGACCAAAGGAAAAAAACCACTTGCAATTAGATCGTTCCAATTTATACTGCTTACCCACTAAGACTGTATTTAAAGTCCGTATTTAGCATCAAACTTGATCATCACGATAATCAGTTGATGAAGAGGGTGTCGCAAAAGGTTATGAGCGAAGCAAAGACAAGGCGAAAAGGCGGAGTTTATACTTAATAAATGAGTACTTTGAGCTGATTTTTAACGCTGTATTTGCAAGCGCAGTAGTTTTGCGACTCCCTCTGAATTGGAGGGGAACATGATTCACCATCTAGTCCTACTAAAATGCAAAGCTGACGTTAACCAATCCCAAATAGATGAGATGTTCGATCAACTCAACGCGTTAGTAGGCATTATTCCAGGTTTACTGTCGTGTAAAGGGGGTAACAATAATAGCCCCGAAGGTATCAGTCATGGTTATACCCATGCGTTTGTTATGCAATTTGAAAATGCTGACGCACGGGATAACTACCTCCCTCACCCGGCTCATAAAAAAGTACAGCCGATTATTCATGCATTATTAGTTGAGGGTAGTGACAGCGCTTTAGCATTAGATTTTTAAAATATACCCTTCTCGAATGATTTTTAGGGTTTGTTGTCGTCACTGAACACCATGGAAGGTGTGAATGCAGTTTATGCAGGAGCATTAAACTGTCTTCACCCCAGTCATTTAGTTTATCTAAACTCCTGGGGCTTCATCGCTCGACGGCCTCCCCTAAAAACCCTACGCTTTGGGTATACCTTTCTCGAATGACTTACATTTTCTCTCCCTCTGCAGGCTTTTAAATAAAAGCTTGCCTTTTTTATTTATTAAGTCCTCGACTTATTTTAAAAATACCTCATCTATCAAGTACTACAGCAAGTGCATGAGGATTTATCTATATATTTGACCTTCAACCTGATTATTACCAAAAAACTCTACCATTAATGTCGTACTATTTATCCCAATAATTCTAAATAATTAATTTTTATCAAACCCATATATTTTTTCAAATTACCATCCTAAAAAAAATAATTTACCATTAAGCTCACAACTTATTTTTAAACCCTCTTATTAACAACTATTGGAAGCTCCTATGAAAAAAATTTTAACCGCAGCACTACTCTCTACCGCGAGTATTACCGCTACAGCAGAAACAGTGACCAGCCATGCTCTGAGTGTCAATACTGCCTTGGAATTAGTTAAAGAAGGCTTGGCGGCTTGCGCAAAAGACAATTATAACGTTAGTGTGGCAATCGTTGACCATAGTGGCAATTTAAAAGCCTTTGGTCGACATAACCAATCTGGCCCCCATGCGGCTGAAGGTGCTAAGCGTAAAGCATTTAGTGCTGCATCAATGGAAGAAAGCACTGAGTTTTTCTTTAAATTAATTCAGAAAAATCCCGAACTACAAGGCTTACATGCCCTTCACGATGATATTTTAATTTTACCAGGTGGCTTGCCTATTAAATATAAAGGTGAGGTTATAGCTGGGATTGGTGTTAGCGGTGCCCCTGGTGGTGATTTAGATACGGCATGTGCCAAGGCAGCAATTAACAAAGTACTTAATAAGTGAATTATCTACATATTTACTGTTCTCCAACCCAAAAAGTAAGGTCATAAAATGAAAAAAATTCTACTAACCGGCTTAATATTAATGAGCCTCACAAGTGTAACCAGTGCGCATATCATTGATGAAGGCAACGCGAAAGAGTTTGCAAGCTCCCCAAAACCTATTCAACCATTTAACTACAAGAAAGCAACCCAACCGAATACTAAAAAGGGTCTAACTAGACATATCGTATTATTTGACCTGAAAGACAACATATCTAAAGCACATAAAGATGAGATTATCAATCGTTTTCTAGCGTTACGTGATACCAAGTTCAATGGTAGACCCTATATTCATAATATTGAAGTTGGTACTCGTAATATTAGCCGTGAAGGCGTTGGTAAGGGTTACGACCTTGCTTTTATTGTTACATTCTTATCAAGAGGAGACCTAAATTTCTATGTGGGCAAGCCTGCAATTGATGATCCAAAATTCTATGATCAAAACCACGAGAATTTTAAAAATTTTGTTGGGCCGTTTTTAAAAGTAGGTAAAAACCCTGATGGTTCAGACAACCCTGGTGTTATTGTTTTTGATTATCAAGTCCTTAATGGGAAGGATTCTCGCAGCAATAATAGTAATAGTGCCATCACCTTCCCTAGCTATTAAAGGGCACCATTAATAATGGCTAACTAATAATTGCTAACTAGCTATAGCCACGTCACTGATAAGTGATGTGGCTATAGCTTTCTCCAATAACTCATCAACAGTGTATGCAGGACATCCCTAATAAGCTAGTCAGTTCTCAAGGCTTAAACCACCATTTTTCATCAATATTTTTAAAACCATCACTCAAATTCGGCGTATCAATATCTATTCGCACCCTTGCTTTTAACTTGGCAGTTGAAAATGCATCTTTAAAGTACTTATGGCTTTCTAGCATTTTCTGCAAACTACCATCAGCTAATGCTTTTTCCATTCCAGAGCGAATAGTTTCAGCAAGGGCTTTATCATCTTTTTTTACATAGAAAAAACGTCCGTAAGGGTAAACCAACACTACATTGGTATCTACAACCAAATTAGGGTCATTTCCTCCAAACTTAGCTAAGAAACTATATACTTCATTAGCGCCTAAAGGAAAAAAGTCAAACCGCTTTCCTCCTACCATTTTTATCAAGCTGGGTATTTTACCAGCCGTTTTAACTTTGATTCCTGCATTTTCAATCACAACAATATCGCCCCAACCTTTACCCTGGCCAGCCACATACTGCTGTAAGTCTTTAAGTGACTTGACATTGGCAAATTTCTCTTGATTATCCTTGTGAATAATAAAAAGGCGCCAGCCAAGAATACCTCTGTCAATGGGCAGATATATAGGATCAAACCGTTGATCAAGCCCTTCTTGAAAGCCAGTATCAAATAAAGATAATTGCCCCTGTTCAACTAAATCCCTTGCTCGCTGTTGATTGACAGTTGGCCCATATACACTCAGTTCATGCGCTTGACCAGACTTTTCAAGCGCCAGTTTAAGTACACTGTATCCTATCGACTCAGCACCAATACCATCAATATTGGGATAAACAATTTTTAAACCAGCAAATGCAGATGGCAAGATAAGCCAGCACATTAATAAAAAATATTTTAAGTTGCTAGTTTTCAGATACATAACCATTTACCATTGTAGATTCACATTAATTCCATTAAAGCACAGAAACCAAAGTCCGCCTGAAATTTGAATAACAGAGACTTTAATTAACTAACCAATCAAATAAAGACCAGCGACAGACAACCGTTATTAGCTCCGGTTCGTTGGAATTAATACAGTGTTAGCAATAAGACATTATAAGTTGTATATACTCTTCGCGAATGATTTTTAGGCTTTGTTACCTTCTCTCTTCACCCCAGTCATTTAGTTTATCTAAACTCCTGGGGCTTCATCGCTCGGTGGCCTCGCCTAAATCATCCTTCGCTGTGAGTCTATACCACTTTATTTTCACACCTAAAAATGATTCATGATGGGTATAAACTACAACCAAGTCTATTTTATTATCCAAAAATATTCAGTCCTTATATAAACAAGCATCAACCACAACAACATTAGTGGTTTACCCTTAGGCAATTTCTGCATACAACTATCAAAACAATTAATTTAAAAAAAACTAAATAAGAAGACTTTATTAAAACAATCATTTGAATTATGGTTTCGGGCGTTTAACAACGGCCATAATTATTTTATTTAACTTAAACTGATTTGAGTATACTAAACTTAAACCATGAACAAATTTAAATTCATTCCTCTTATACTTGCAATTTCAGCAAATACATCACTCACCTATGCTAATACAAGTTGCTCCAATCAAAGCACATACTATGGAAAAGAAATCAGTCTCTCAGTAAGCTTAAGTAGTGACAACAAAGCTCTATTAGCAGAATTTCTTGCAGCAAATAAAAAAGCTACATCTTCTAGTGTAGAAGCATCATCCTACCCTTTAGTTGTCAATCCAATTTTAGGTACATTATTGAGTGATGGGAAATTCATTCAGCCATCTTTAATCAACTTAGAAAGGATACAAAACTATATAAAAAGCAATTCAACAGATGGTGTAATCAATAGAAAAACCAAACTATCAGGCAAAACGATTCCAAATTCAACAATACAAAAAATTTCAGACATTCAAACATTTGAGTATTTAGCTTTATCATACTGGAATGAGTGGCTTAATCGGGTCAAAATACTATCTTCACAAGCAGTTGATCCAAATAACGCATTGCAAACAATATTGAGTAACCCATCAATTACTTCAGCACTTATGTGCCAAGATAGTATTGTATTCCCAAGAACGCCTGCGATAAATGCTACAGTAAAAGCATTCGCTAACTATATAATATCTAAACAAGTTAATCCCACACAACTATCAGCACATGAGTTATTTGCTATCGGATATGGACACAGCTTTGATGGAGTAAGCTTAAACGAAAATAACCCATTAGTTATACAGGCTGCTTTGATATATGCTAAAGAAAATAACAGCCCAGTATATAATAGAGGAACCTCACCACTGTCAACTATTAATGAAGTATTACTGAATTACCATCAGGCTGCGTTATTAAGTAATGACCTAATAAATAATGGCATCACAATATCCAGTGACAAAGGATTTTCCAAAGAAGCAAAACTTGTCGCACAAACATTAAATAAAGCTTTTAGACAAGAAAATAATACCCCAAGTAAACCACAGCTTTTCACCAAACTCTTTAATGTAAAGTTTCATGTAGGCACAATTAACTTAGCTTCATACGAAAATGCCCTTGCCATTTATGATGCTCAGACCAATACAATTACTATAAATGGCAATTTTGTCAATCAAGCCACTCGCTCAATGGAATCTATTACTCGGTTCCGAAGTTTTTTTAGATTGACATAACTGCTAATTTATTCATGCAGCCGCTCTGTATTTTAATGACTCAGAGGGCTCTTGCTTGCCTAAATCTAAACCCGCTAAATGTTTTTTCGAACGACGCTCAGGCAGCACACTGATTATTGCTGCGGTAAATGCTTCCAGCTGTTGTTTTGGCTCATCAGCCGTGACAACTGCTTCTACAGTTTTTATTAGGGCTTCTGCTTTGATTCGCTCAGTCAAACAGCCAACAGGTAGCCCGGGCTGCTTATTTTCAAGGCGGACGGATTGCTCCGGATGCAGCAGTAACATATGGTCGTACAGCAGGCTCATGATCACGCCTCGCGTTGATCCTTCTTCACCTTGCTGTTTGGCCAATCGGTTCCAGCCAGCATATTGCTTCCAGTCCTCAATGAAAACCTCAACTAACCATCTCAATGTATAAACCCTAGCAATATCACTGTGCCGCCAGGACATGTCGGATGCCACTAGATAACGATAATTTTTTTCTCCCTCATATTTCAGAGCAACCACAAATCGCTTTTTACCATGGGCTTTCACATAAACCCGAGCCGCTAACATCGTGATTGGCTGTGCTTTTTGGCCCCGGATAATTAACTCAGTATGGACTCCTGCTTGGCGTGCAAAGTAATGTGTGAGCCGTACTTTTT